>JAOZJV010000418.1 GCA_029935695.1 Candidatus Krumholzibacteriia bacterium
ACAACAAATCTCCAGGTTCAATGGGGCCGTCGGAAGCGTCTGCCCACACATAAACCCTGCCCACAAGTGCCACCGGAAGTTCGCCGTCGGCCACAGATCCCTGCTGGCCCATGACCATCCCCGTGTTGACACCTCCGGCTCCACTGATCACGCCGGCCACCCGACGGTCGTAGGCTCCCTCACAAAGAGTCAACTGTCCCGGATTGTCGGGATCAATACTGACGACCATGCCGGGTTCGGGCAACAGGCTGGTATTGCCGATGTCGAACTGTTCGGACAGATCGCTGCCACCGGTGATTTCCAGAACCGGAGTGGTGATGCGGCCAATATCCGTGTTGTTGTAGTTACCGGTTATGGTCACTTCCAACTGGCCGTTGCCGTTGTATACACTCATTTTCCCACCCCCGTACCCAGCTGCTCCGGTCATGCGTAAGGTGGCTTCAGGCGTCATTGTGCCGTAGAGATCGATGCTGCCTCCGTCAGCCATGCCACCATAGGTGCTCAAATGGATCTGGCGAGTACCCGTTTCCGGACCAATTAATTCTGCTCCTCTCTCGGTCACTTTCATGACTCCAGAAGGATACGTGGAGGGTGAGTCCGCATGCCCAATCGTCAGATGATCGCCACCGTTGTACATGGCCCAGCGGCTGCCGCTTGAGCTCTGATCCAGGCATAGGGCGGACAATTGATATCCACTCACTTGCATGGTTGTGTAATCCTGATCCTGATAAATAGGAGTCGGGGTTCCCGTGCCGATGGCCACAGTACCGCTGCCATTGTGGAACAGGTCCTGGCCGCTGATGGTCCAGTCGCCGTCGGACTGCGCAGAGGATGGAGCCTGCCAGGTGGCGTTGCCGCTGGCATCACTGGTCATGATGTAGCCGGCAGTTGCACCGTTGGTCATACGAAGACCATTGGTTTCGGTCAGGGCGCCCACATGCAGACTATTGGGAGTGTACATACCCCAGATGCCGTTGTTATCGTCCCGAAAAGCCAAAGCCCCCCACACTTGCCCTGTATTCTGGGACCCGATCACTCCTCCAGTATTGGCAAAATCAAACCAGGTGTAACCCGCCATGCCAAAGGTATAACTGTCGCCCCAATCATTGTAGCCGGTTATCGCCGTATTGGTTCCCCCCAGGCCAAAACCGGTTCCGTGATTGGGATAGTCCATGGTCCGCTGCCGCTGGGCGAAAATGGCATGGCGATCATCCGCATTATCATCGACTTCCATCATGACACTGTAGATACCCTGGTTGTATCCCAACAAGGCCAGCTTGGAATCGATGTAAGACGCTCTTCCTTCTTCCCGGCCACGAGCCGGCGGGATGTTGTTTTCGCCTTTTTCGGGTGCATACAACCCGATATTCACCCTGCCTTGAGCATGGTAAATATCATTTTCGTCAATATCCCAGTCTTCGTCGGCACCACCGGCGCCGGCATCCGCAGCGATGGAAATAGTCCCGGGGCCCGTGGTGGTCACAGTCACGTTGGCTCCACCGACAAGAGTTACGTCTCCGCGCTGGGCGTTAACACCGACCACTGCGTTGGCAGGGTCAACTGTGGCAGCTCGCAAAGCAGCCGGAGTGGCCGACAGGCGAACGCGAGGGGTCATGGGAGCTTCGTCTTCCATGGTAAACTCCACCCACACCGGAGTGTCGAAAACGTCCCAATAGACACTTTGAATCATCGTTGTGAAAACACCATAGTTTTGAAAAACGTCGGCTGTCTGGCTATGCATGGTGAGGCCCCCTGAGGAAGCATTCCACAACTTGATTTGAACGGTATATTCATCATCGGGAAGCGGGGTGCCATTGTCGTCGGTCAAGACTCCCTGGATCATAAAATCCGGGGCCAGGGAAGCCACTGCAGGCGATGCCAAAAGAATCAGAGCCAGGACCGTCAATATTGTGCGTTTCATCTTTCTATCCTTCGCAAGGGTGAAAACTCAGGCTATTTACTTGACCAGCATCATGCGCTGGGTGGCCCGGAAAGATCCGGCTCTCATCAAAAGAACATAGGCCCCACTGGCCAGGTTTTTGGGCTGGTAAACGATGCTGTGGGTGCCACTGGGTTTGACTCCCTCGAAGAGGGTGGCCACCCGGTGGCCCTTCAGGTCATAGAGTTCAAGACTCACATGGGATTCTTCAGCCACGGTGAAGCTGACCCGGGTGCTGGGATTGAAGGGATTGGGAAAGTTCCGGAAGAGCTGATTGCGGACCGGAGGTGTGTCCACTCCCACCAGGGAGCCATCCGGAGCCTGGCTCAGGATACCCCAGAACCCGAACACCGCAATTTTCTGGGTGGCCGAATTGGAGGTCCGGCCTCCCAGGGGTTCTCCCACTGTCAGGGTGACTCTATGGTTGGCGCTTTGGGTCCGGCCGGTGCCGTTGGCAAAGGTTACCAACTTCACTTCCGTTGCCCGGACCGATGCGGCAGTCAGAACCACCAGGCCGATCAACAACAGTTTGGGGATTTTTTGCGTCTTCACTTTAACAACTCCCTTTTGAATATTTTGCCGCTCAGTTTTAAAATCACGGCGATGGAAGTAACACCATTGTGTTAAACCAAAAAGTTGCACCATCGGTCTCCTTTCATTGAAGAAGACCAATTAAAAAAAGAAAGTTTCAGTGGGGGACGATTAATCCACGTGCTGGAATTCGTAGAGGGAAACCTGATCTGCAAGTTCTTCAAGGCGAGCTTGCAGCAGGAGAATAATCTGGGGACGGTCTGTGGTGGGAATGTCCGCCAGAACCTGATCGATATCCACAGGAAGCTGTTGGCTGGAAACCACCAGGAAACTTTCGGTGCCTGTTCCAGACCCAAGGACCCATACTTCTTTGCTATCCGGACCCGGAATCTGGTGGGCCTTTCCACCACTGTGGCGGGAAAGAGTCTCATCGATGGTTTTTGGATACACACGAGACACCTGGCCTGACGGGTCCACGTGGAAAACCACAATGTAGGCATCTTCGTTCAGGGCGAAATCCAGGGCAAAAGCCTGGCCGGTGTGCAGCACTCCGTCGGCAGCAGCAAGCAGCAGGGGGCCACGGCTACCGTCGGCCATCAGCTCGATTTGGGTGAGAGAGAGATTTTGCAGCAAGGCTTTGTCGGCACCACCTTGAGGCAGGATCATGGCCAAAGCCAGAACCGCTGCCAAGGGCAGAACCCACCGGGCCTGCCGAAGCAAACGGTCGGAAAAACTGATCACCTTGACGCTGGATGCTGGTGCGCCCTGACCGGCAACAAGATCCAAATTCAACTTGGCTAGAATGAGGCGAAGGCTTTCCTGCTGTGCGGCTTCATCCATGGAGGAAAGGTCATCATTTTCCAGAAAATCATCAATCTCGGGTAAAGCGGATGTGGCGAGAGCTTCTTTGTTCTGGTGCCATTTCAAGCGGGCATCCAGGGCGGGATGCTGCCGGAGGTACAGGTCGGCCAGGGCCTTGTCCCCACCTTCAAGATCCTCGTAACCGAGGATCAGTTTTTCTATTTCCCGGGGAGACAAATCACCCATGGTTGAACTTCTTTCTGAACATCACTGCTTTTATTCTGGTTCGGTTCGCACTGGAAAAACCAAACGCGCTGCGGGGAAAGTTGCACCTCATGTCCATTTTTTAGAGGTTTTCTTTATCAGGATATTGGAATTTTCCCGCCACGCACTGGCGCATGGCAATGCGGGCCCGGCGAATCCAGGAACGGACGGTGTTCAGGGTGGAATTGAGAGCCTCGGAAACTTCCTGATATGACTGTTCCTGAAGCAGGACCATGCTCAGGGCACGGCGCTGATCCTGGCTGGACAGCTCGTCCAGGCATTCCTCTATCACTTGCCTGGCCTCGGCTGCTTCCAGAATAAACAAGGGA
>JAOZJV010000419.1 GCA_029935695.1 Candidatus Krumholzibacteriia bacterium
AATTCTGGTCAATGGTGTTGCCCAGGCACAAATTGGGGATTTGATCTGGGAAGATAACTTTGATGATCTGGAAAATTGGATCAAGATTACCGGCAATGGCAGCTGGGGCTGGGGTAATGGTGAGCTGGAATGTTACATGGAGGACAATGTAGATATTGCGCCAGTTCCCGGTGAATCAGGCAACATGGCTTTGCGCATCACCGCCAGGCAGGAGAGCGGACCCGGAATTGTTGACCAATGGGGAAATCCTCTGAACTACACATCCGGAAAAGTTGTGAGCAAATCAAAGGTGACTCTCAAGTACGGCATGATTGAAACCCGAATGCGAGTTCCCAACATCGATCTTGGCGGCTGGCCCGCCTTGTGGCTCCTGGGATCAGCAAACTTTGGTTGGCCCAGGTGCGGCGAAATCGACATGATGGAAATGGGATCCAAGCAGTCCTTCAGGGATTTGCATGATGAGCACAATGGCGGCAATGGTCTCAATAATTCAACGGTCAACCAGGTCGTCGGTGCCAATGCGATTTTCTATTCCGATGAGGCGATCTCTCCTGAGAATCCTTCGGGGGCTTCAAGTATTTCCTGGGATCCGGATGACGAGTATTGCCGGCCCTATTACAACTATACAAGTCCGCTGATCGAACGTTTTCTGACCTACCGATTGTATTGGGATGAAAGCAGTATCCGGCTGACGGTGGTCGATGATGATGTTGAATATGACCTGTATGACTATCCCTTCACCATCGACAGCGAATCAGAAGAATTTCAGAATCCTTTCTACCTGATCGCCAACATGGCCATCGGCGGAGCATTCACCGATGCCTACAATCTGGGGGACCCCGGCAGTGGTGAACCGGTCTCCATGCCTTTTGAAGCTGAAATGTACCTGGACTACATCAGGGTTTATGAGTGGAACGGCCAGGGTGCTGTTCATTTGGGACCGCCCGAATTTGAGAGTGGAAGATTTGGAATTTTCACTGATGAAACACCCACCAATGGTGGCCTTGAGGCCGGGGTGACATCTGAGATTTATGTTTGGGAAGGCACTCTGGTCGACGGCACCATTGGGCCGTATGAAGGCGACAATGTGATTTCCTGGCAAACCGCCGGCCTGGGTTGGTTTGGTGCTGGCATCATGTCGCACCAGCCTTTGAACCTGTATGATTTTGGTGAAGGCCACCTCAGGTTCATGATCAAAATTCCGGCCAATGTTACATTCAAAATTGGAATTATTGATGCCTGGGGAAACCAGAATTACGTTCAATTTCCTGCTTATCAAGAGGCCTATGGCCTGGTGCGCAATGGCGAGTGGGCCCAGGCATCCATCCCTGTCAGTGAAATTCGGGGATTAGCCATGGATCTGCGCATGCTGAGTTATTCCTTTGTCATTCTGGAAGAGAGCGGCACAGGCTGTGAGTTTGCCCTGGACGATATTTACTGGGACGCTGGGGTTGTTTCCGCTATTGATGATCCCATCATTACTGCCGGTCGCCCCATCAAGCTTGCTCCGAATGTCCCCAACCCGTTCAATGCCATGACCACAATCAGTTTCGATTTGCCAACCGGCGGAACATACAATGTCGAAATTTTCGATATTGCCGGTCGCCGGATCATTGGCTTTCATGGGGTGGGAGCTGCTGGTTTAAATACACTGCATTGGAATGGTCGCGATGAGGCAGGGAAAAATGTGAGTTCGGGAACATTCTTTTACCGCCTTGAGGCCGGGTCATACAGTGAGACAAGAAAAATGATCATGGTCAAATAATTGAAGGGGTGCCGGCACATTGTTGCCGGCACCCAGCAAACTATTTACAGGTCACCAGCACTGCGCACTTCAATCTGTTTGAGCAACCCTTCAAAAATATACCAATGAAACGGCTGGAAGAAACGCCAGTACAGTCTGCCGGCCAAACCGCGCGTGGCGTAGTGGGCGGTGATACCCAATAACTGCACCCGGCCATCCTGCTCCACAGGATCCACATTAAACTCCAGCCAGGCGCGACCGGGCATGCGCATCTCGGCCCGCAGCAGCAACCGTCGGTTCTTTTTTAAATCTTCAACACGCCAGAAATCGATCACATCGTGAACCCGAAGTTGTTTGGAACTGCGACGTCCCCGAGACATGCCCACCCCAAAAATCAGACGATCAAAATCTCCCCGCAATCGCCACATCCAGTTGCCGGTGAACCAGCCGTTGCTGCCGCCGATGGTGGTGATGGCATTGAAAATATCTTCAGGCGAATGCTTGGTTTTCAATTCGTAGTGAGCCTGATATCGGGGAGGACGGCGCAACTGGTGCAATTTTACTTTGAGTTCATGGGCTGGGGGATAGGAATCTGACCACCGAGAGGCAACGAGGTCCTGCTCTTCCCGGGAAAGGGCCCTGACAATGGCTTCGCGAAAAGACAGTGGTTCGAAAGGAACGACATCACGAATGGCATCGCAACGGCAAACCGTATCATTGGTCAGGCCATCAAACAGACACTGGGTGATGGCAGCGGGCACTGGAGTTAACAAACTGGCGACATAACCGGCCAGCCGGGTTCCATTGAGGGGAACGGAAAATGTTCGGCGGCGCAGCATCAGAATGTCGCTGAATATTTCAAGCATCCGGGCATAGGATAATCTTTCAATGCCGCCCACATCAAAAGTTCTGCCCACAGCATCGGGAGCTTCCATCACCCCCACAAGATATTTGATGACATCCCTGATGCCGATGGGTTGGCTGTGGTTGTTTGTCCAGCGGGGCATGGGCAGAATTCGCACCCGGGTGATCAGGTATTTGATGATTTCAAAGGACGCACTTCCTGATCCGACAATGATGGAAGCGCGCAAAGTGGTCACCGGCACCTTGCCTCTGGCCAGTTCCTCGGCCACTTCATGCCGACTGGAGAGATGGCTGGAAAGACAATCCCCCTCTTTGCCCAGACCCCCCAGATAGATGATGTGCTTCAGTTGTGAATCGTCTGCCGCCTGCCTGAAATTTCTGGCCGCCACCAGATCGGTTTGGGCAAATTCAGCAGGGCCGAGGACCAGGGAATGAATGAGATAATAGGCTCTGTATACTCCGGCCATGGCACGCTTCAAACTGGGCAAATCCAGGGCATCGCCCTGCACAACTTCTGCCTCGGGCCAGACATCATGGTAGTTTTCGGTGTCGCCACGCACCATGACCCGCACACGGTAGCCACGTTGAATCAGTTGGGGAACCAGGCGTCCGCCGATGTATCCCGAAGCCCCCGTGACCAGGACGATACCACCATCAGTAATTTGACGAGTGGGCAGATTCTGGCACCAGAAATCGTTAAATCCCCGCCAGGGAGGTGGTAAATGGCCTTTTGAATCTTGCATAAATGTCCGATTGCCGGGGGTCTGAAGTTGAACCCGATTGTTTACGAGTTTAGAATGCGAAAATCATACCATATAGCTTCGAGATGGCCAATGTTCTTGGAATGCGAATTGGGGAAAAAGAGGTTTAAGATGGTTCATCTATGTTATATTGGTTCAACCGTAACCGCAATTGGGACGAGGCGGACGGAATATTTGGCAGGTCCAGCCACCAAATAATCGAGTAATGCCAACTCCTGAAACGGATGTCGATGCTGATTTCACTGACAATATTTCTGAGTGCCTTTCTTCTTTTCCAGCTCCAGCCCGTCATCGCCCGGTATATCCTGCCTTGGTATGGTGGTCATTCCGGTGTGTGGACCACTTGTATGTTGTTTTTCCAGGTGGGATTGCTTTTGGGTTATACCTACGCCCATCTTCTGGTGCGAATTCTTAAAGGCAAATATCAGATTATTGTTCACGCAACAATATTGGCGCTGTCTTTGCTAGTTTTACCGGTCATACCCAGTGAATCA
>JAOZJV010000934.1 GCA_029935695.1 Candidatus Krumholzibacteriia bacterium
ACAAGATTACTCGAACCGCATTCGTCGGCAACCCCTGGATTTCCCGATTGTTCATCCACATTGCCATCAGGCTGGCCATCGCCGTCACTGTCCCCCACTTCGACCCCGTTCAGGCAAGGATCACCGTCAGAATTGAGCTGGGCCAGGTTGGAATCCCAAATCCGGCCATTTTCCAGAAAATCCAGGCCGAAGGGGTTAAGTTCACTGTCTCCGGGAGTTGGCGCAGTCGTGGTGTGGCAGGCATAACAGAGATGAGGAGCCGTGACAGGCAGTTGCAGCATATCCAATTCCGTGGCCTGGGCCACCGGTCCCCACAGCATCACAAAAAACACCAACACAGTGGCGCTTCGCTGGATGCAAGTGAGATATTGGGAATTCATGCGTTAACCTGGTTCAATTCAGCTCCGTTTTGGGTTCAATTTACTCCGAACCAACGTATTATACCCTCTGCTCCTGCTAATCGTCAATTCCCTCAAACTCTTCATAGGCTTCAATAAGCGCATTCACCCAGGACAACATTTCCTCTCGCCCCTGCCGTTTGGCGGAAGTGGTGGGGAAAAAAGGTATTTCGGCTGAAACACCGAGGGTCTTAATAATTTCCTCATAGTGCTCCATGCGCTTATTGGTTCCCACTTTATCGATTTTGGTGGCCGCGATGGCGAATGGGTGGCCTGAATTCTGGAGGAGTTTCGAAAATTCCACATCCTCTTTGGAGGGTTTGTGCCGGGCATCCATCAAATGGAAAATGGCCAGGGGACGGTCCTGGGCAGCCAAAAATCTGGTGAACAGGCCCTTCCACTGGGCGCGCATATCCTTGCTCACCTTGGCAAAACCATAGCCGGGCAAATCAACCAGATAATAACGTTCTTCTACCAGAAAGTAGTTCAACAATCGGGTTTTTCCCGGTTTGCCACTGGTTTTCGCAATTTTAGTACGATCCAGAAAGTGGTTAATAAGGGATGACTTGCCACAATTGCTGCGCCCAATGAAGGCAAATTCCGGCAAAATCAATTCAGGCCTGCCCTTGAGGTCGGGACTGCTGGTGATGAATTGAACGTCCATGCTATTTCTTCCCTTTAGTGGCCCTGGCCTTGGCTTTGGGCTTGGCCGGAGCCTTTTTGCGGGCCAGGATAGCCTTCTTCTTCACCGGCACCAGGGCGTGCTCCAGCACCTGATCCATATG
>JAOZJV010000935.1 GCA_029935695.1 Candidatus Krumholzibacteriia bacterium
TTGTTGGTCTACATCGGGATCAGGTTTGTTTAGGGTTTTCAAAATAGAATCAACAATGAGAGCCCTCTCCCGAACCGGCAAAGACTCTGCTGCGCTGATAATGTCGTTCATCCCATGCATTGGGTACTCCGCCTTGATAAAAACTTTAAAACTCATCTCATTTACATTATACCAGACCACTCATAAAAAGCAATACTGCTGAAGCTTTCAAGGCCCCTCTCCAATTTATCCCTCAACATTTTTTCTGGCATAATCAAATTTGAATCCGCAACTTTATTGAACCACAAAAGCCCATCCCCAACCAACCAGGAGCCCCAAATGAAAATCGCCAAAGATTGCATCGTATTCATGCAATACACGTTGACCGATGAACAGGGTCAGGTCATCGATGCCTCCACTGAAGAACAGCCCATGCCTTACCTGCATGGTCATGGCAACATCGTGCCGGGACTGGAAAAGGCTCTGGAAGGTTTAAAAGCCGGTGAGACAATCAAAGTCGCCGTGACACCGGAAGAGGGTTATGGTCAGGTGGACCCTCAGGCGGTTCAGCTGTTTGCTCTTGACGCATTCGAAAATATAGACGAGATCAAGCCGGGGATGCAGTTTCATGCCGAAGGCCCCGAAGGTCAGGTTCAAGTCATCACCGTCAGAGAAATTCGGGAAGATGGTGTTTTGATTGATCGAAACCATCCGCTGGCTGGAAAGACCCTGAATTTTGAAGTGGTTATTTCCGAGGTTCGTGAAGCGACTGAAGGTGAGTTGGAGCACGGGCATCCGCACACATCGGAATAATCAATTCCACGACAACAAAAGACGCCCCGATAAATTTCCGGGGCGTCTTTTTGTTTATCTGCAACTCACTTAGTTTCCAATATCGAAACCAGGCCCCCACTCAGGAGTAGCGACAAATACCAGATCATTATCACCGGCCAGATCTTCGCAGGTGGTTCCGGTGCCTTCGTTCAAGGGCCAGTAACTCACCAGATCGGTTTCGTTGCCAACCAAACGGTTTTGGTAATTTCCACTGATTTGGGTTGGTGTTCGCACAGTTCCCCAAATACGAAGATCAGCAATACCCCCGGCAAAGCATTGCGCACCTTGCAGGCCGCCGCCGAAGGAATCCTGTTCCTGGCCAACCATCAGGTGGCCACCATCGGTGGTCGTGATTCCCATGAAAACACA
>JAOZJV010000936.1 GCA_029935695.1 Candidatus Krumholzibacteriia bacterium
CAGCCCAGCACTCCCCGGCGGGAAAACCTGGGCTGGCCTCCGGAAATTCCCCGCAAGTGGTTGGCCACCTGCCTGAAGCCCAGAAAAGCCCGGTTGTCGTAGGCGGCAGCTCCCAGCCCAAAAAAAACAAGAGCCACCAGGATGCCGGCCCAGCGCAATATCAGCCACGGCCCTTCAAAGTCCCAAAGCGCTGTTTGCGGCAATGAACGCCACCAGAGAAACAGAAACCCCAAACTCAAGGTGTTAAAAACTACATAAATTAGGCGCGACCAGGGCTCCATAGCAGGAAACTTTTCATTTTGCCAACGCTGCCAGTAGTGGGTGATGAGCAGGCTGTGGAGGAAAGACCAGAGTGCTGTGGCCAAAGCAACGGACATGAGTGTTTGCATGAATGCCTCCGGAGTCTGTATTATAACCTGTGATCATTAGGGGCATATCTATCTTATCCGGAGGGTTCCAGTGCGACAAGTCACAAGATCCGCTGTCTTGGTGTTGGTGTTGTTCATTTCACTGACAGCATCGGCTGCGGAAGAGCACAAAAACTGGCAGGATATCGGCACAGTTAGTTTTTGGATGGATATGGACTCGCGTTTCTACCGTCTCATGGAAGAAAATCCCAATCAGGATGTTTCCCAGTTCCGTTTGGATCAGCACAAGGCCTACAAGGAATCCAAAACCTGGGATGGATCGCTGCCAGCGCCCATCAGCCTGGAGGGGTTTCGGGCTCTGCCTTCGGAAGAACAGGAAACTCGCCGGAAGTTGGCCCTTGAGGAATTGGAATTTGTAGTTGGGTTTTTCAATGTGCAAACCCAACGTTTGCAGCGAGCCAGGGAAAACCAGCCCACGACAAGTCTGATCAACACCTCGAGAATGACCGGCCTGACGGATTGCCTGCGTCAGTTGAGCCACGCTACGGGCCTGGATCCTGAAAATTACTATGCATGGCACCTCAGTTCTTATTTTGCCGCCTGTTGCGGTGATATTCAGCGCTCACACGATGCACTGAAGGCTGCAGCCCAGGCTCTCAATTCCGTCGAACCAGATAAGCTCGTGGATATGAAACAACGGGTGATGCTGGACCTGGCCTGGCTGGAAAGGAATCTGGGGCTTTTTGACAAGGCTGTCAGGCGTCTGGATATTGTGGCCAAAATCGGAGATGAACCGGTGGAAGCCAAACTGCTG
>JAOZJV010000420.1 GCA_029935695.1 Candidatus Krumholzibacteriia bacterium
CCCACCGTATGGAGGGGTTTATTAAACCCCCATCAGAGGTGGCAATAATTTACCACCCCTGAAGCCGCTGTCGGTTTTAGCCACCGAGCAACGACATGGCCAGTCCCGTGGTCATGTTGGCCTGAGCCAGCATGGACACGCCTGCCTGTTGCAGAATCTGGTACGAGGTCATTTTGGAGCTTTCGTAAGCTACATCCACGTCCCTGATCCGGCTGTTGGCAGCGGACAGGTTCTCAGAAGTCATGTTGGTGTTTCGAATAGAGGTTTCAAGACGGTTCTGCAAAGCACCGAAGTTACCACGAGCGGTGACAACAGTTTCGATGGCAGTATCAATTTCAGCCATGGCGGTGGCTGCGTTGGTAGCGGTGTCAATGGCTGTGGTGGTTCCGATTCCTGTGGAATCCATGTCCGTACTCTGAACCACGGCAACCTGGTCGGTTGAAGTTGTTCCGATACCAACCTGGATGTTCACATCAAGGGTTCCATCCAAAAGGGCAACCGAGTTGAATTCTGTTCCATCAGAAATACGATCGATTTCATCGGTCAGTGCGGTGTATTCGCTGTTCAGATAACTACGATCCGTGTTGGACAAAGTACCATTCATGGACTGTTCGGTGAGCTCTTTCATGCGCAGGAGAATAGAGGACATTTCGTCCATGGCGCCTTCACCAGTTTGAATCATACTGATGCCATCGGCAGCGTTGCGGGCGGCCTGATCCAGGGCCCGGATGTCAGACTTCAATCCTTCACTGATTGCCAAACCAGCGGCGTCATCACCGGCACGATTAATACGCAGACCGGAACTGAGTTTTTCCATGCTTTTTCCAAAAGCAATGGTCGAGTTGGCAAGATGACGTTGGGTGTTGATCGAAGAGACATTGGTATTGATGCGGATTCCCATTTTGTTTTCCTCCTTGAAAACATTAAGGACAATTGCTTCATGATGAAGCGATTATTGTGATGTCTGCCGACTCCAGCTTTAAGAGCAAATCCTTTTGCCCGGTGGCCTTCTGCGCCGACGATGTAGTTATCGGGGGAGGGATCGGTGGCTTTAGCAAAAATTTCAAAAAAAATAACCGGCTTCCCCCTTAGGAGAGGGAAACCGGCTTGGGCTCTGCTTTTCGGACTGAGACCATGGGCCTCGATTCCGCTTAATCCGATTCAGTAAGTCCTATGACTTTAGGCACCTAAGAGCTTCAGGGCCAACTGGGAAGTCATGTTGGACTGGGAGAGAATCGACACACCGGCCTGCTGCAGGATTTGCAGACTGGTCATGTTCGAAGTCTCCAGGGCCACGTCCACGTCGCGAATACGACTATTGGCTGCGGCCAGATTTTCTGAAGTCATTCCAATATTTCTGATACTGGTTTCCAGGCGATTCTGAGCCGCACCAAAACCGGCACGCACACTGGAAACTGTTCCCGTTGCTGCTTCCACAAGGCCAATGGCCACACGAGCAGCATCGCCATCAGTACCTGTGATACTCAAGGCGGCTCCACCGGAAGTTAAATTGAGTTCAGAAGCACTGATGATTTGGGTCAGATCAATGGGGACCGCGCTGGTGGAAGCATCGGTTCCAATACCCACTTGCACATCAAGAATGGCCTGGCTGCCATCCAGCAATTTGATTCCATTGAATTCAGCCGTTGTGCTGATTCGGTCAATTTCATCCAGGAGTTCCTGGAATTCGTTGTTAAGATAAACCCGTTCATCTTCACCAAGGGTTTCTGTGGCTGCCTGTTCAGCCAGTTCACGAAGTCGCAGCAGGATACTGTTCACTTCATCCAAAGAACCCTCGGCAGTTTGCACAAGGCTGATGCCGTCGGCAGCATTTCTTGATGCTTGCTGAAGGGCTCGAATGTCTGATTTGAGACTTTCACTAATAGCCAGACCGGCGGCGTCATCACCGGAACGGTTGATACGCATACCAGAACTGAGACGTTCCATGGATTTTTGGAATCCCATGGTTGTGTTGTACAGGTGACGCTGAGCGTTCAGCGACCCTACGTTGGTATTAATGCGGATACCCATCTTCTGATCCTCCATGAAGTGGCAAATAGAGAGCCCGGTTTCCTGCGGGGCTGTAGAGTATTTGCCTTCCAGCTGTTTTGCAGCTTGCCCAATTGTTCGGCTGGTCCATAATGTGAAGGTCAGTTTTTCATGGGCCCAGTTTCAGGGAGCCAACATGTCCATTGTTACCGTCACTGCGGCGGACCGTGCCGAGTTTCTTAATCTGGTCGATGCAGAGATCAGGCCAGATCGTGCAAATACCAAGGCCTGGGATGATTTTCCCGTGATTTTAGGGGCCTCAAACAGCCAATGGCAGCTTGTTTACAAGGCCGAAGATGGCACCATTGCAGGTTGCATTGCCTGCTTAATTCGTGACCACCACACGAGTTGCGGGATTATTTCCATTGCTGGCATCGGATCTGTGGTGACCCACCCGGATTTCCGGCAGCAAGGCATCAGCAAGGCATTGCAAAATGAAATGCTCAGGCGTCTGAAGGGGAAAAATGTTCCTCTTGGGGTCTTATGGACCGACCAACCGGAAATTTATGCCGGTCGGGGATTTGTCTCTGCTGGTTGGGAAATACACGTTTCAGTGGCTGAATTGGCCATTTCCGGTGCACTTGATACCGGATACCACATCGTCCCCTTTGAATCAGGACACACTGCAGCGGTGCAGGCTTTGTTTGACTGCCATCCTTTACGGACCGTTAGGGAACCTGAAGATGCTACTGCCTATTATTCCATGGCCGGCACAAAGGGGTTTTTAGTGATGGATGCCGATCAAAGCATCCTTGCCGCAGCATTCGCAGGCAAAGGAGGCGACTTTCCTGATTATGTCACCGAATATTCCGGGGAGGCTGCAGTTCTGCCTTTTCTATTCCAATACTTGAGAGATCAAGGTCTGGCCAGTCAGGTTCTTCTGCCACCGGGAGCAGAAGAACTGGTCAATACCCTCGTGGACCTGGGTTGCAGCTGGGTTGCCACGCCATCAGGCCAGTGGTGCATTCTGGATCCTGTTGCTCTGGGTGTTTTGGTTCAAAATTCAGGTGGTGAAATTCCCCATGAAAGTCTCAACCCAGTGGATTGGCTTGGGGGAGTTGATCAGACAGGGCAGCCCCTGGTTGGTCCTTTGACAGCCGCAGTGTGGGGATTTGACAGCGTATGAAACTTTTGTCTTTGGTCATGATCGTTCGCAACGAAGCATCTCAATTGGAGGATTTTTTACAGCATCATGCTGATCTATTGGATGAAATGATCATTGTGGACACCGGTTCTGATGATGAAAGCCCACAGCTGGTGGAAAAATATGGCGCCACCCTTATCAGGGTAAAATGGGAGGATGACTTTTCAAAAGTCCGCAACCGTAGCCTGAACGCCGCTGATGGAAAATGGTTGCTGCTGCTGGACGCTGATGAGCGCATTGCTACCCAGGATTTTTCCACTTTGAGAAAGTTTCTCACCAAAGCACCAGCTGCGGTTTATCTCCAGAAAACAGTCAATTATTTTGCCGGAACTGGCCATTTGGAATGGCAACCGGTGGCTGGCAGGTATCCCCTGGAAGAAAAGGGACAAACTGGTTATTTTGCCGCCCACCGAGCCGGCTTGTTTCCCAATGGCTTCGGTTTGGAGTTCAGTGGCAGAGTTCATGAATCCATTCTTCCATCGTCCCGGGATGCTGGTTTGGAATCTTTCAAACTGGATATCCCCGTTCATCATTACGGTTATGTTCTATCCCCGGAAAACAACCGAAACCGTCAAACCCGGTACCGTCAACTTGTGCAATTAAAACTGGCCGAAAATTCCCATGATTGGTCCGCCCTTTTGGAAATGGCATCCATTCACCA
>JAOZJV010000937.1 GCA_029935695.1 Candidatus Krumholzibacteriia bacterium
AGGCAAAAACAGCATTGCGCCCTTCCCCCTCAGCCAAAAACAACCCCCGACCGACGGGCTGCGAAGGCAATTCCCGCTTTACAAAATAGTTTGGCTCTTCGCCATAGAAATACTGATCCTCATCATAACGGTTGTCCCAATTGTTTTGGTGTTTCCTGTTCATGATCTTCCCGGTTGGTTGAGAGAGATTTCCCACTGGATTCATCGACCATCAGGATAGCAATTAATCTGGAATTCCGCATCGCTGGGTGTTAACGTCCTTTATCTAACGGTGATGCCCGAAATATCCGGGCCAGCGCAACCTTCCAGCTAAGGAGATCAGGATAATGATCAACAAAATCGGTATCGTCGGTGGCGGAAACATCGGCGGCGTGTGCGTATCTGAAATCGTAAGTCGCGGCCTGGCCCGTGAAGTGGCCCTTGTAGACGTCAAGGATCCTGAATTCGCAGCCGGCAAGTGCCTTGATGTCGCCGAAGCCACGCCTGTGTATGGCCGTGATATTCGTGTGATCGGCAGCAAGAGCTACGATATCCTTGAAGGATGCGACTTTGTCATCAACACCGCTGGTGTGCCCCGGGCCATGCGTCCGGACGGAACCTTCCCCAGCCGGGAAGAGTTGCTGGCCATCAACCTGAAGATCACCGACTTCGTGGCCGCGGGCATCAAAAAATATGCTCCCAACGCCTTTGTGATCTCCATTGCCAACCCCCTGGACGCCATCGTCTACCGCCTGTTCAAAAAAGGCGGCTTCAAGCCCCACAAAATCATGGGTATGGCCGGAGTGCTGGACAGCGCCCGTTACAAGTACTTCGTATCTCAGGAAGCCGGCATCTCGGTTGAGAACATCGAAGCAGTGGTTCTCGGTGGACATGGCGACACCATGGTGCCCGTGCGCAGCGCAACCCGTATTTACGGCATGCCTGTGGAAGAATTTGTTTCCAAAGCCAAACTGGCCAAGATCGAGAAGCGCACCCGTGGCGCCGGCGGCGAAGTGGTCAAACTGCTGGGCAGCGGTTCCGCATTTGTCAGCCCTGCCGTCAGTGCGCTGGAAATGATCGAAGCCATCGCCTTCGACAAGAAGAAGATCGTTCCCGTGGCTGCTTACCTGCAGGGTGAGTACGGCGTGAAAAAACTCTTCGTGGGCGTGCCTGTGGTGCTGGGTAAAAACGGCATCGAGT
>JAOZJV010000421.1:0-1392 GCA_029935695.1 Candidatus Krumholzibacteriia bacterium
TTTTCATGCGTTCCCACACCAGGCGCATGGCGGCGATGATCGCTTCGTCGTCCACAGTCCAAATGAACGGCACATGCTTTTGGATGATAGGAAAATTAAGCTCCCCGAGTGAGGTGAGCAAGCCGTCAGCCACCGTGTCCGGTTTTACCGAGGGGATGATGTGACCTGCTGCAAGGGAACGGGCTGCATCGTCAGCTCCGCAGGGTTCGGCGGCAATGACTTTGGCGCCGGGCGCCATGGCTCGGGTGGCCAGTGCAGTGCCCGACAACAATCCTCCCCCACCCACCGGGGCCATCACCACATCCAGATTGGGGTATTCCTCGAGCAATTCCAAAGCCGCAGTGCCCTGACCGGCGATAATGCGCTCATTGTCATAAGGATGAATGAACACTGCCCCCGTTCGCTGCACCACTTTTTCCAGAGTTTCCTCCCGAGCCTGCAGAGTGGGCTCGCAGTCGATAATTTCGGCACCATATCCGGCCACGGCTGCCTTTTTGACGGCCGGAGCACTGGTGGGCATGACGATGTAGGCATTGGTTCCGCGCAGACGAGCGGCCAGGGCCAGGGCCTGGGCGTGGTTGCCGCTGCTGTGGGTGGCCACCCCTCGGGCGGCTTCCTCATCGGATAAGGAAAAAACCGCATTGGTGGCACCGCGCATCTTGAATGCACCCACTTTTTGCAGATTCTCGCATTTGAAAAAGAGGCGGCAACCGGCTTTCAGGTTGATGGCCTGGCAGGTCAGCACCGGGGTGCGATGGATGTGGGGAGCGATGCGCCGGGCGGCGGCCTGAATTTCTTTAATTGTTATCATCGGGGTAGTGTCCTGCCAAATGGTTGCCCCCGCAACAAAAATCCCCACAACACCCCATCAAACCAGGACGGAGAGTCCTTTTTATGATTTCAAAACCATTCAGAACACCCTGAAATAAATCCTTTCTTAACAAATGCCGCCCCATGTCCTAGATTTGCGAGGTACATTCAACCGTGAACCACCCCTTTCCCCCTGCTGCAGGAGTTTTTTTATGAGCCAAGGCGCACAAACCTGGCGCTTTCCCCGCTTGTTCTGGACCGGCAACGCTGCCGAGCTGTTCGAGCGCGCCGCTTATTACGGAACCTTCATCGCCCTGCGAACCTATTTGATCCGCGTCGTTGGTCTGGACGATATCCAGGCAGGCTGGGTTGCCGGCTTGTTTGGCGGTTGGATTTATCTGGTGCCATTCTTCACCGGTGCCTGGGCCGACCGCATCGGTTTCCGCAAGGCCCTGTTGATGGCCTTTGCTCTGCTGACGGTGGGCTACGGTACTTTGGGAGTTTTCCATACCATGGCACCGGTAGGTGTCGGCTTGGCGCTCATCGTCCTGCTTTTGCTCACAGCTCTGACAGCCGACTTTA
>JAOZJV010000421.1:1402-3841 GCA_029935695.1 Candidatus Krumholzibacteriia bacterium
TCGAACCGTGCCCGGGCCTTCAGTATATTCTATATGGTGGTGAACATCGGATCTTTCACCGGTAAGACAATTGTGGCTCCCCTGCGCATCCAGATGGGTGTTGAAATGGTGCCATTCTTCTCGGCAGGAGCATCGTTCCTGGCGTTGATTCTGGTGGCGCTGATATTCTTCCCTGAACGCAACACCAGCAGCACAGGATCAAAAACCTTCCGTGAGACGCTGGACGGCATGTGGATGGCCATGAGCAATCTGCGCTTTCTTGCGTTGATCCTCATCACCGCTGGTTTCTGGGCCATCCAGGGCCAGCTCTACGCCTCCATGCCCGACTACGTCCTGCGCATGGCCGGTGAGACCTACAAGCCCGAGTGGTACGCAAACATCAATCCCCTGGTGGTGGTTCTCTTCGTGGTCATGGTCACTCAATTCGTGCGCAAATGGAAACCCCAGAATTCCATCCTGGTGGCCATGATTTTGATTCCGTTTTCCGCCATTTCCATGGCGGCATCGGCCTGGTTCCATGGCAATGTTCATATTTTTGGAATGGAACTTCACCCCATCACTCTCATGATGATCATCGGTATTTCCATCCAGGGTATTGCCGAGTGTTTCCTCAGCCCCAAGTGGCTTGAGTTTGCTTCGCTTCAGGCTCCAAAAGGCAAGGAAGGCACCTACCTGGGCTTTGCTCACATGAATACATTCTTTGCCTGGATCTTCGGATTTGCGTTCTCGGGGTATCTGCTCAGCAAGTACTGTCCGGAACCAACCACTCTCACGCCTGCAGTCCAGGCCGCTCACAAGGCTGCGCTCCTTGGCCAGGGTCCCATGCCCGAAGCTTATGCTCACGCCCACTATCTGTGGTACGCGTACATTGGTGTCGGCCTGATCTCTTTGATCGCTTTGCTGGTCTTCATTGCCGTGACCAAGAAGCTGGATGAGAAAAAAGCTGCCGTCAGTTAGTTGGAACCGGCTGTTGCTGGACAACTGAATAAAAAAAGAACCCCTCGCCCACATGATTGGCGAGGGGTTCTTTTTATCAGCAGTTTCAAATTCAGTTGCCGAGAGTCAAACCCGCACCCGGCCCCATGGGCAACCCAAGCAACAGCCAGGCCACAAGCAAGATCATCCACCCCACCGTAAAGGCAATCGAATAGGGCAGCATGGTGGCGATGACCGTCCCCAGGCCAGCTTTGGAATCGTATTTCTGCACAAAGGCCACGATCAGGGCAAAAAACGACATCATGGGTGAGATCATGTTGGTGGTGCTGTCGCCGATGCGGTAAACGCCCTGCACAAGCTCCGGCGTGTAGCCCAGCAACATGAACATGGGTACAAAAACCGGCGCCATGAAGGCCCACTTTGCCGAAGCACTGCCCATGGTCATGTTCAGCAATGCCGACAGCATGATGAATGAAAGCATCAGCGGGATGGGTCCCAACCCCGAAGCCTTCAGGGCCTGGGCGCCGTTGATGGCCAGAATCATGCCGAGATTGGAATATTTGAAGAAGGCCACGAACTGGGCGGCAAAAAACACCAGAACCAGGAACAGGCCCAGAGTCTCCATGGATTCCTTCATACCGACAATCACATCACCATCATTTTTGAAAGTTCCCGCGGCCAAGCCGTAGGCCATTCCGGTCAGCAAACCACCCAGGAAAATGAAAGTCACAATCCCGTGCATAAAGGGTGAGTGTAAAACGCTGCCGGATTCCATGTGGCGCAAGAAGCCGTCAGACGGCACCAGGCCCCAGAGAACCACCAGCAACATCAGCAAACTGATGGCCAACGACCACCACAATCCCTTTTTTTCCAACGAGTTCAGAGGACCCAGGTTTCCGATGTCGGTGGAGGCTTCCCCGTAGTAGGTGCCTAACCTCGGGATCACCACTTTTTCGGTAACCCATGTGCCGAGGGCTGCGATGATGAAGGTAGAAACGAACATGAAGTAGTAGTTGCAAGCCGGCGTGACGGTGTACTCCGGGTCAATGATCCGGGCGGCTTCCATGGTGATTCCCGACAACAGGGGATCGATGGTACCCAGCAGAAGGTTCGCACTGAAACCACCGGACACACCGGCGAAGGCTGCGGCCAATCCAGCGATGGGATGCCGACCAACCGAGAGAAAGATGAGGGCCCCCAATGGCACCAGCAGAACGTAACCCACGTCACTGGCCATGTTGGACATCACACCCGCAAGCACGATCACAAAGGTCAGCAGACGCCGGGGAGCCGCATGAACCAGCAATCTCAACACCGTGGCAATTAGACCACTTTTTTCAGCAACCCCAATACCCAGCATGGCCACCAGCACTGTTCCCAGCGGCGCGAAGCCCGTGTAGTTGGTCACCACATGCTCCAGGATCCAGTGCAGTCCTTCCTGGGAGATCAGGCTGATCGGTTCAATGATTGATCCATCTTTAGGGTGGACCGCGGTCATGCCCA
>JAOZJV010000938.1 GCA_029935695.1 Candidatus Krumholzibacteriia bacterium
TGTCGTCGTAGAAGTAGACTTTCGATTTCCTGCCAATGGGCCCACCGCGCACCTGGGCCGAAAAACTGTGATCACTCACGGCCATCAGGCAACGAACGCACAGGACGCGATCCCAGCGCACCTTCTCCGGGCCGGTTTTTGGGGCGCTGTTACATCCCGCCAGGAAGAGCAGCGCAACCAGGGGCCACACCCATCCCTTGGACCACTTCATCAGTCCTGCTCCCGCATTTCAATGCCCTTGAGCAGGCCGGTGTAACGCGAAAGCATACCCAGGAAACGCAACCGGTCGGGACCGGCCACCTGGCCTTTCCAGGTCACGCCATCGTCCGCTAATTCAAACTTCCAGGGGTCAATGGTTTTGGCAAAAGCTTCATTGGCTTCGTGCAGAACAACCTTGCTGGCCAGCACGCTGGCCATGTCCGTGCGGTCGTCCACATGATCGTTCAGCACGATGCGGCCACGATCCAGCTCCACCACTCTGTTGACCAGCGCGGCCACTTCATCCAGACGGTGACTGGAGATGATCATGGAGTTGTTCTCCTGGCGCTCGGCCAGCAAAGAGAAAAACACCTGACGGGCCGAAGGATCCAGATTCGCTGCCGGTTCATCAAGGACCAGCAGGTCGGTGTCTCTGCCCAGGGCAATTCCAATGAGGACTTTCTGTTTTTCACCACCAGAAAGTTTATTGAAGGGCCGGCCCTGGATTTCTTCCATGGACAATCCCAGGCGTTCAATGATGTCCACCATGCGCTGAGGTTCACTGTCGCAAATACGGGATGAGAAGTCCACCAACTGACCCACCGTCATCTTTAAGGCAGGTGGCAACTGGGGCACAAACCCAATACGTTTCAGCACTTCCGGGCGGTTGGCCCTGGGTACTAACCCACCGACCAAAACAGTGCCTTCGTATTTGTACTCGCCCAGCAGACAACGGATCATGGTTGTTTTGCCGGCACCGTTAGAGCCTACCAGAGCAATGCGATCGCCGAGATTGATCTCCAGATCAAGCCCTTTGAGCACATCAGTTCCCCGGAAGGATTTTTTCAGGTTCTCGAATCGAATCACTTCGGTTTTCCTATCACTTTAAACTGGAAGGACAAGGCCGCCGTCGGGCAGGCATCAATACACCGGGCGCAACGAGTACAATCGGCTCCCAGAGCCGTCTTCATCTCAGT
>JAOZJV010000422.1 GCA_029935695.1 Candidatus Krumholzibacteriia bacterium
CGCATCTCGGCTACGGGTTGCGGGCCCGGCCGTTTGCCCCGCCGGTGGTTGATCAGGCCATTGAGGAAATGTGCCAGATCATTGTCTGTGAGCAGGACGTAAGATGGATTTTCCTCACTGGAGAGCCAGTTCTTGATCTGATCTCTGGTGACGGTATGTTCGGCGGCAGCGAAGATGGTGACGAGTTCGGCGTCGGTGTAATCGAAGGTGTAACGCAAGCGGACCAGGATATCGTTGTAGGTCATTGGAGGGCCTTTGGAAGTGGTGACTCGTCAACTGTTTCTTCAGATAGCAATATAACCTTCGAAGTGTCCAGAGAAATGAATTCCAAATTTCTAATCTGGCCCGTTTCTTTCTAGAAGCTTTTCTCAAGCCTTCTCTTAAAAAATCTCCTCCCAGTTCGGATGATCCCATGCCCAAAAGCCACCAACTCGGACGCTGGGGCGAAGACATGGCCCGCAATTTCCTTGAAATGTGCGGATACGTTTGTCTTCAGCAGCAATACCGCAAACCCGGCGGTGAAATCGATTTGATTGTTCGCAGGGACCACGTATTGGTCTTTGTGGAAGTCAAAACACGAGGTCCCAAAAGCCTTGCCCCACCCGAATCCTGGGTGGACCAGCGCAAAATTGCCCGCATGAAACAGATGGCCCGTCACTGGCTTGCGGAAAACCCAATGCAGGGAATTGGTGAATACCGTTTTGATGTGGTGGCAGTGCAGTTTCATGGTGATGATCGGGGCATGGCTGTCCGCCATTTGGCGGGAATCGAGTGAAAGAACACCCGCAGGCGGCTTCCAAAAAACCAGGACTATTGCGGTTCAGACCATGATTCCGTACACTCATATGTCTGACTCGCCGGTTCGCAGCGGTGTAGTTTCCTGTTTCGCACACCGCAGTTTTCCGGATTTTCAGGCAACACCGGCCGCATGGTTGCGTAGAGAGTGTCATCACTTGGTGACCTTTCTGCGACCGGAGTCGCTTCCGGTTGATGTTTGCATCTGAAGGATTCGCATGATCACAGACCACACAGACTGCGCCCGACACATGGCCAAAGGACGACCCCATATCCTGCCGGCCCCTCGCGCTGCTGCTTTCTGTTGGCAGTCATCCCTGCGCCGCACCGTGTTCGCCGTAACACTTGTGGTGCTTGCAGGGATGCTGCCAGCGGTCGTTCATGCTGCCGCCGTTTCATCCGCCGAATATTTCGACACCCGGCTTGATCGCAATCACAACGGTGTGGAAGATCTCCTCGACCATTGGTTGGTGCAGCAAAAAACCTGGTCCGATTTGCGCCATGAAGCAGCGCCCGCTCCTGCTGAAAAGGCATCATCTTCCAACGATTTTCCCCATGGTATTAAACCGGCACAGGCTTCCTGGAATGAAGGCCTGGTCCGGATTCTCTGTTTAGGATCTGACTCACAGACCACCGCCCAGGCTGCCGCCCTGGCTGCTGAAACGGGCACCTGCAACATCCTGCACGATCTGGATGCCTTCGGCGGCGTGCGTGTGCTGGCTCTGGATGAACCGGCCTTGCGCACTTTTCTCCAGCAAAAACCGGATGGCCGTATTTTCCTTGATCGCAACGGAACACCTGCCCTGGATTCCAGCGTGCGCCAAATGGGTGGCCGCCAGGCTGCCAATGGCCATTGGAAGCTGGGGGATGACTGGTCTGCTACCGTGGCCATTCTGGACTCAGGTTGCGATTCCGCCCACGACGATCTGGGCGATTATTCCAGCGACAACAACGATGGTCCACCACCGGAAGTGGGCGACATTACCGACTGGTACCCCGGCAACGTGGAATGGCCCGTGTTCAGTGGTTATCGCATTGTGGGATGGCAGGATGTCACCGATGATTTCCCCGAAGCCCAGGGCCCGTGGGATTACCATCATCACGGAACGGCTTTGGCCTCAGCGGTGGTCGGCTCGGGCCGCATCAACGAAGAATACAAGGGCGTGGCTCCGGGCGGACGCCTGACAGTTGTTAAATTTTACGATTTTGATCAGGTCTGGCACACCTGGGCCGGCGATTACCTCGCTGCCTGCGCCTGGACCCTGGCCAATCGCGATGCCTATCGTATCCGCGTGGTCTTGTCGGCAGTGAACTGGTCCGAAGATCTCGGCATCAGCGACGCCATGAATGAAATGGTAGCCGCCGGCTTGATCCCCGTGGTCGCCATGGGAAATTTTGGTGAAGACGAATCTGGTCCCGGTTTTCCCGCTTCGGTTCCCGATGTTTTGACTGTCGGCAGTGTCAATGACAATGGTGCGGTGTCGGCCTTCAGCGGCCGCGGTCTTGATGGTTTAGGCAAACCCGATCTGATGGCTCCCGGTGGGGGATTGCTGGAGTCTCAGGGTCGGATCCACGTGGCAGATAACGAGCCCAACGATACATACAGTGGACGATCGGGCACCAGTTTGTCGGCTGCCCATGCTGCTGGTGCTGCCTTCCTGTTGGGTGAAGCCATGGCGGAAAATGGTATTCACCTGCCTTCGGATGCCACTTCAGTGCGCACCATTCGGGCACTGTTGCGGGCCACCAGTGGCCGCATCAATCAGATGGAAAGCCCATCCGGCGAGGATGTTCTGCCTCTGCCTGCCCATGATGTGCCGGATGAAGTCAGGGGCTGGGGTCTGTTGCGGGTCGATGCAGCCATCAACGCCGTGTTGAATCCTCTTTTTCCAGGAGCCGACCAAACCGATACCCTGAGCGCCGATGATTACCGCACCGTTATTGCCCGCCGCATCGCCTTGAGTCCCGGTGTGCGCTACATGCTGGAAGTGGTGCCCCAGGCTGATCTGGATGTGGACATGGCCCTGATTGATCCCCGCCTGCTGGACTTCGATCCCTACGGCACCAGAATTTCCCGACAAAACTCGTCGGGGCCCGGCGTTTCCGAATTTGTCTTCCACGATGCAGGTGATTGCGATTGGGCTTTTCTGGTGGTGCGCCGCATCTCCGGACAGGGTGAAGTGACCCTGCGGGTGCGCGAAGACGACAACTTCCTTCAGCAGGGCAGAGTGATTGAACTTCCCGGCATCGTTTCCGCCGCGCCAAACTACGGTACTATTCTCAATTCACCCGGCACCAGCATGGTGATTCCTTCCGGTGTCTCTCTGGATCCTTCCGCCCATTCCGTGAACGTTTACAACGGTTGGGGATTGCCCATTCCCGGATGGCCCGTCTATGTCTTTCCTCAATCATCCGCCCAAGGCGGACTCTCTCAGCCTCTGGTCTGGAATCTGGACGGAATCCAGGGTGATGAAATTGTCATCGCCTCTGATTTTGGCTCCATCTATTTCTTCAACAACATCGGAGCCTACCAAGAGGTGGAGTTGGCTTTTAACCGGTGGCTCACCAGTCCCGTGGGCCTGATCACCACTGCTGATGAGCGCCAGGTGGCAGTGATGGACGCACAGGGAGTTCTCCGGATCTATACCTGGGGACCTGTTCTGCAGGTTACCCGCGACTTCAATATCAATGATCCACTGCAACCGGCAGCCGGCACTCTGGTAGCCGGAGAACCTGAACGTCTGGTTGTGGCCTTCAAGGATGGCACCCTGAGTGTTTTGGATGCTGCCGGAAATGATCTCCCCAATTGGCCCCTGGATCTTGGTGCCGAACTGACCCATCCACCGGTGCTGGCCGATGTGGATGATGACGGCGACCGGGAAATTCTTCTGCCCGTGTTTGATGAAGCTGCCGGCACTTTACGCATCCGTATTTTTAATGCCGATGGCACAGCTGCTGTGGGTGATGATTCCCTGCTGCCCACCCCGGATGGGGGCAGCTGGATGCGCATGTCCGATCCCCTGATAGCCGGCAGGTCCT
>JAOZJV010000423.1 GCA_029935695.1 Candidatus Krumholzibacteriia bacterium
AAATCCTGGATTCATGTATTGTGGGAGAGCCGCAAAACAGAAATGATGAGCGCTTTTGCCGATGGTTGCGGCTCGGTGATGGGGATTTTTCCCTGGTTGCCTGAATTTCTGGCTGAAGAGACCAAAAATCTGCGGGGATAAAAAAGTCCGGGCTGCGCATTGCAACCCGGACTCTATTTTTCTCGGAAGAAAACGGTATCAGATCTTTTCGTCGATAAAGAAACGATCCTTCAAGCCTTCAACATATTCAGCCAGAGCCGCTTCAATCTTCTCGCCTTCAACCACCTGCCGCAAATTATCTTCCAACTCGTCGTAAGTGTACATGTGTCCGTCAACCCGGTGGTTGATCTGGAAAATGTACCAACCGGCGGGAGTCAGCAGAGGTTCGGTCACGGCCCCCACTTCCGCGTCTTTCAACGCGTCCTGGAACTGGGTTGAAAGATCTTCCAAACTGAAGGTGCCCAAAAAGCCACCCTTGCCGGCCGATGCGGGATCGGCGCTGACTTCGGCTGCCACCCGGGCAAAACTTTCACCATCAAGGATACGCTGCCGGGCTTTGACTATGTCCCGCTCGGCTGCTTTCATGTCCTCTTCGGTCACTTCGATGGGCAGAAAGATTTGACTGAGAGCCCGCTTGCCATCGGCTCCAATGGAGTTGACGAGCAGGAGGTGCACTCCCCGGGAACTGATCACCGGTTCGCTCACCTTGCCCACAGGCAAAGCAAACACAGCTTGATCAAGGGCCGGATCAAAAAGATCGCCGGGTCCCACCAGACCAATGGCTCCCCCGCGGCTGGCGTTGGGACCTTCGCTGTACTGAATGGCCAGGGTGTCGAAACTGGTTCCGTCGGTAAGACCGGCCTGGATGACTTCCACTTTGGCCTGAACTTTCTGGCGCACCGACAAAGCGGGCTGCACCGGCACCAGAATATCAGAGATGGTCACACTGTCCGACTCGGCAGGCATTTCATCCAAGTGAGCCAGATAGTAGTCACGAACCTCGTTGTCCATCACTTCCAGATCGGGACGGATAAACCGACCCACCACCAGACGCAGATACTGTTGATCGCGCAGCTGGGTGCTCATGCGGGCCCGGTAATCGGCCAGGGTCATGCCGCTGCGTCCCAACTCGATTTCGAGGGTTTCCATGGATCCGAAGTGCTCGATGAACTGGTCAATTTTCTGCTGCACGCTGGATTCGATGGCATCTTCATCCACCACCATTTCAGCCTGTTTGGCCGCAGCGATAATCAGCTTGCTCTCCATGAGGCGTTCCAGCATTTCCCGGCGCACCTCACTGGAGGTGCCGGTGACCGTCTCACCGGCGTACTCTTTTTCCATCTTATAGAGTTCGACTTCGCGGTCCACGTCGCTTTGAAGAATGGCTTCTTCATCGACAATAGCCACGATGCGGTCCACCAGAATGGGATCCTGGGCCTGGGCCAGAGGCACCAGGAGCATGAAACCGAGCAAACAGCAAACCCATTTGGCTACCCCCAGAGGGGAGCGACTGGTCTTGGGCATGAACATCAATCCTCCAAAAATCAGTTAATGGGCACAAGGGTATCATCGGGAGCGGTCAGCACATCCCAGGACTTAAGGCCGGCCAGGTTTTCAGAGTTGATTACAACACCAAATTCTTCGCCCCACTGATCCAGAAGGGCCACGAAGGCATCTTCCTGGCGCACTTTACGAATTCTGCCACCGATGGCCTCGCTCACTTCATGCATTTCGTAATCGTGGGCGGCAATAATGTTTTCCAGTTGGACAACGGCAAAGCGATCTGATCCCACGGGGAAAGGCTGGCTGATGCCCCCCACTTCAAGGTTGAAGAGAGGTTCAACAATGGGAGATTTGCTGACGGCAAAAATCTTATCGGTTTTACCGCCTTTGGACTTGTTGGTGGCATCACTGCCAAATTTGACAAGAACTTCAGCCCAGGTTTTTCCGTCCATGATGGCTTTGCGGGCTGCATCGGCTTTTTGCCGGTTGAGACAGACCACCAAATGGCCACTACGGGATTCTTCTACATGGTAGTCGGTTTTGTGGTCGGCCCAGAATGCTTCCAGTTCCTCGGGCGAAATTTTATCGTCGAAGGTGACAACCTCTTTGTACAGACGGGTCACCATGGCTTCTTCAACCTTCAGGTCCACCTTGGCCACAACTTCCGGTTTTTCAAAGTAGCCACGGTTTTCAGCTTCCAGATTCATGAGACCGCGCTCCACTTCATCGGTGAGTTTCTGACGGAAACCACCAAGCATGTCGCTTCTTTTTGGACGCTGGAAAACACCCATACTATCGAAGGTGTTTTTATAGTCGGCGACCGTGTATTCGATCAAATTACCATCGCGACCCTTGTAGGAATAAAGAATGTCCCCAAGATGTTCACTGCGCACGTCCAGGGGTTTCAATTGGTCCCGAGTGTAGGGTTTGTTGGTGACCGGATCCATCAGGCCGCCTTCGGGCACACCCTGGTAAGTAGCCCACAAGGCCACTTCATCAATTTGAAATTCATATTTTGCCCGAATTTCTTTTTTGAAATCCGAACGCAAACGACCGGATTTCCGGTTCTGGGTGATATCCAGAATACGACCTTTGGATTCTTCGAGGCTGGGCTTGTCCTTGTGATTAATCTTGATCACCCGGACAATCCAAAACCCGTAAGAGGTGGAAATAGGCATGGAAACCCCACCCAATTCCTCCGCGAAAACCAGATCTTCGAACTCACTGGAGTACTGACCAAATGGAACGCTGATTTCATATTTTCCCGTGGTAGCAGGGCTGCCATCATGAAATTTATCCACAACATCTTCCCAGTCAGCCCCCGTAAGAGCAAATTCGCGAGCTTCCATGGCGTCATCTTCAAAATTACAAATCACGTAATTGCAAACGTATTCCGTGCCCATCTGGGCGTAAAAAGCCTGCAATTCTTCTTCTGTAACTTTGCGGCTGATATCGCCGACCACATCGGCCCACATGGCCAGGCCACCTTCATACTCGGTGATGGATTTGCGAGCGGTTTGAATACCCGGCTCCTTGTCATATCCAAGTTGCACGGCCTTCTGTGTCAGAAGTTCCTTGTTGATAAGAATTTTCAGGAAAGCGCGCTTGCCTGCCTCGGTGGAAGTGTCCATGTACTGGCCGTCTTCCACGGGAAGTTCATTGCCAGCCAACTGGGCCAGGCGGTCTTCATAATAATCTGAAGTGATGTTTTCACTGCCAACGGTAGCGATAACCGCGGAATCGTCCTGGATCCCGGCAGGAGCCTTATCTCCACCACCGCAGCCAACGAACAGCAGGGCGATCAAAAGGACTCCCGACAATGTCAGGATCAAGGAAATACTCAGACTGCGCCCAGAGGCGGTCCGGTTGGTAGCGAGGCTCGAAAACATGGTCACTCCTTGTTTTAAATCATCATTTGTTTTCCGGTGCACTGGATACTCGCGCCCGAAGTTCAGACAAACGCTCTAACATGACGCTGGCCACAACCAGGAAGTCTTCCCTGGCCGCAGGCACTTTCATGATGAACTGGTCGATAGCCTTAAATTGCAGTCCTTTGGGCCCACTGCCCATCAAACCCTGAATTATAACGGGATTGGGCTCCTGTCCGCCAGCGAAAAAGAAATCAAGGCCCTGGCGTGTGCCGGAAATCTCTTCGATTCCCTGGGCGCCGGCCTGAATTTTCAGCCGCTGGATGGCCACCAGATTTTCCACTGCCTGGGGCAAGGGACCGTAGCGATCCCGGAACTCATCCTTGATTCGGTAGCAGGCCTCCGGGTTGCGTAGCCGGGCCAGCCGCCGATAAAGGTCCATCTTTTGCTGGGGATCC
>JAOZJV010000939.1 GCA_029935695.1 Candidatus Krumholzibacteriia bacterium
TGAACGGAAATATTAACCTTCTTCAGCAGAGGACGGCTGGAAAAGGCAAACTCCATGTCGGTGCATTGAATGACAGGTGCGCTGCTCATGGTTTCTTTCCTGAAAGGGTGCCAGCCAGGGCGACGGCAATGTGCCGCAAGTTCTCATCATACTGGCGGGCCAGAGGATCGAGAACCAAAATCTCAGCACCCGTGGCCCGGGCAATGGCGCTGGATGATTTTTTACTGAACTGGGGCTGGACAACGATGGTCTGGGCCTGGCTTTCGGTAATCTGATCAATGACATCGGCCAGTTGCCGGGGACCAGGCTCATGCCCATCAGATTCCACGGCCACCTGGTGCAGGCCAAAGGCTTTGGCAAAATGTCCGTAGGCCGGGTGGAAAACATAAAAGGTTTGTCCGTGCACCGGCTCCAGAATGCCCGCCACTTCCAGGTGCAGGGCTTTGAGCCGGTTTTTCAAATCAGCTGTGCGGGTGAGATAATAGTCTTTCTGCTGGGGATCCAGCTGCGACAAAACCCGCCCGATGGTGTCGGCCATGGCCATGGCCTGCAGGGGATCCAGCCAGGTGTGCGGGTCCATTTCGTGAGAGTGGTCATGGTGATGATGATCGCCGGCAGCGGGCCGGGGACCAAAAACAGGAGGCGCATCGCTTGCGGCGGCGATGCGGGGCAGCAATCCGCGTTCAAAGGGCACACCGGCACTGAAAAAGGCCGAGGCTGCCTGCAAGCGCACCATTTGCCGGGTTGTGGGCTCGAAAGTGGCGGGGGAGTGGCCGGGACCAACCAGGGCTTCAACTGCAACCAGGTCGCCAGCAATTTCCTCCACGAACCAAACCTGAGGCAGGATGCTGACCATCACCGACACCTGGTCTGTGCCCTGGGCCACGTTCGGCAATAGAAACACCCATGCAACCAAGAGAGCGATGGTTCTCTTCATCTTCAAAACACTGACTGCCAAGGGATTCTTCATGGTCTGCCATGATAACAATTCACCAGCCTGACGCAATCAGAATCCGCACGCAGGGCATATTAACACTGGTCTGGGTGCCGACCTTGGTTTAGCTTGGCTGTTGTATTCAGCTTCAGACCCTGCGGCCAATCTGCACGCAGGTCTCCATGTTTCTTTAAAAGGAGTCAACCATGCCTTTGATCCCAATGCGCGTTATGCTCGAC
>JAOZJV010000940.1 GCA_029935695.1 Candidatus Krumholzibacteriia bacterium
ACGGTGAGATGGTCTGGTTCGCCGTGCGTGGTGTTGACGAGGTGGGGCAGATGTCCAGTATCACTGCCGCCTATCCGCACCTGATCAGCTCTCCCTGGTATCTTGAAGGATTTGTCTATGGTGATAACGATGAGACGCTGTCCAACGTCATCATCAATTATGGCTGTCCTTCCTGCCGGGTCAACACCGACTCCGATGGTCACTTCAGCATTGGCCCCCTGCCCAATGTGAATGTTTACGATTTGAGTACTCTGACCAACAACGAACCTTGTGAGGGTGAACCCTGTGGTTCGTTTTATGATTTTGTGGCTCACGATGTCTCTTATGACCCGGATGGTAATTACGATCTCATGCTGTTGGGCCGGTACGGTCTTGACGACAGTTGTGAAAATTACGACTGGGAATTCATGAATTATTTCAGAGAGATGACCCGCACGTTTTTCCCTTCGGACCTGCGCGACAACCTTCTGCTTTATAAGTGGGAAAGCTATCCCGTTAAGGTTTATATCCCTCCGTTTGTCAGTGACGCGGGGCTGGATTATCAGAGCCTTTGCCAGGAAGTTGTGGGCTTTTGGAACATCGCCATGGAGGATGAGTACCTGCAGTTGGTGGACACTGTTGAAGAGTCCATGGTTGAATTTTATTTCGGCAACGAAAGTAATCTTTATGCCGGGCGCACATATATGACATTACCCGATGATCAACATTACCTGCTGGGTGATGTCATCCCTGAAAAAGTAATGATTTATATATGGGATGAACTTCCCAATGCCATCAATGTGCAGGAAACCACCATGCACGAATTGGGGCATTCCCTCGGTTTGTATGCCCACACGGTTTGTGAAGGGGATGGCTTTGTCATGGCGGCCAGCCCTAGTGGCATTCTTGCCAACGGCCCTGAAAATGCTGTTCATGCCGATGAAAAAAGGGCAGTGCGGGCCATCCGGAATTTACCCCAGGGCACTGATATATCTGCCTTCGATCTGGAGTAGACACTCACGTTTTGTGGTCTTTTTATGGGCTGAACCATGTTTATTACCGTTGTTGACATTTACACGGTTTCTTTCTAGGATCTACCGGTCGCATTAATATTACCAGGTCCAGAGTCGGAGGTGATCATGTCCAACTCCCAAAAAGATTTTCTTACTAATTTGACTGCCAGCGAAATGGG
>JAOZJV010000424.1 GCA_029935695.1 Candidatus Krumholzibacteriia bacterium
ACGCTGAACCTTGCCCACTGGAAAATTCTGTTGGGACAGACCCAGACCAAGGAGTGATCCCGATGCGCAAACATGAGCCGATGGATATTTCTCACAAAAATATTTAAGGGAGGTTAACGCTTCTGGGCAGAGCTGGATTTCATCGAAGATCAACAAGGTCTCATCCAGGAAGATATCCTTCCCAAGATAAACACTTAGATCCGTTAAAATGCGTTTGGGTTTCAGGTTTTCAGTAAATATGCCGTTCAAGGCAGGATCTTCAGCAAAATCCAAAAGCACATGGTTTTTAAAATGTGTCTCTCCGAACGCCTTTAATATCCAGGTTTTTCCGACTTGGCGAGCACCCTGCACCAAAAGAGGCTTCCGTTGTGGTGCCTCTTTCCATTCAATTAGTTTGTTCCAAAAAAACCGTTTCATGTGTCCAGAATAGTAAAAAAAAACACCACGTCAACTATTATTCCAACTAAAAAAAGCAAATAGACAACAATTTTTCCCGCCAAAAAAAGCATTTTCTTGCGTTTTTTCCTCCGAAAAAAAGCACCAACCAAGGCTTCAATACCCTCGTGAAGACTGCTGGACCATATTCCCACCAGCATGAGTGTTCAAAAAGCGATTTGTCTTGATATAAAGTGTAAATATGTGATATAATTAAAGTTGAGGTTGAAACCATTCCTACAAGGTGGCTATTTTCCGTGAAACTGCTCCTGCTGGCAATAATGCTTGTTTTGACCTCAAACAGCCCCGCGGTGTGGGCTCAATCCGGGGAGAAACCACTGCAACAACCCAATGCTGACGTCAATCTCAGTCTGGACCTGAATTCCCGTGATCTGATGGCTTCGGCCCTTGCTCAGGTGGAAAATTCGGTTTCTGCTGTCGTCTACAAATTTGATGATCCTGAATTGCTGCCTGTTCTGCTGGAAACGGTAAAACGGGGAGTTAAATTGCAGGTTCTCTGTGATGAGAAGGAAAGCAGCAAAAAAGTCAGTCTGATTGGTGATCTGGCCCAAGCCGGCGCCGAAATTCGGGTTTGGCCCCGATCCCAGGGAAAACTGCACGCCAAATTCGTTCTGTGCGATGACAACCGGGTGCTGACCGGATCCTGGAACTGGACCAAATCAGCCGGTGGAAAAAATCTCGAAATACTGATGGATATCAAGGATGATGACACCGTCAAAACGTTTACAGGGGTCTTTGCCCGGCTTTGGGATATGAGCCAGCCTCTGAAATAATCATTTGCGAGCATCTGCAATGAATCACGTGCCGGAACCCCACCGCCTGCGCAACACACTGATCACCATCAGTGCATTTGTGTGTGTGGCTGTGGTTTTGGCCATGATGATCAAACTCCCCGAATCAGTCTCCGGCAGTTGCCTCATCGACCCAGGGCAGCATTGGACCCTGAGTGAGTTACGACCTGGATCCTACAAAACCGTCACCGATGATCTGCTGGCTGGAGAGATGCGCCACTATCGGGTTTATCAATTTGACCGTCCTTCGTTTGTAGATTTTTCCCTGGCAGCTGGCAGTGGACGCGAAGGCATGGTATCGGCCGGCGAGGTTCTGGCCATCGCAAATTCCACCTCCCTTTCCATTGAACTGATCGAAAGACAGGCCGATCTGGCGGAAGCCTTGTCCGAGTTGGAAATCCTCCAGGCAGGATCCAAAACCGCGGTGCTGAAGCATGCCGAGTTGAGTATCAAATCCGCCCAGGCGGAATTGGCGGCTTATCTGGTTCAATACGATCGCCAGAAGAATCTGCACAAGCAGGAAGTTCTCAGTTCCGAAGATTGGGAAGCATTCGAATCCCGCCTGGATATCCTGACCCTGGATGTGCAGCTTGCCCAGGCCAAACTGGATGAACTTTCCACTGGCGACACACCGGAAAAAATCGAGCGCTCCCTGGTCAACATTACTTCGATGGAGCGTGAGCTGGCCGCCGTGCAGGAAATGATTGATGCCCTGGAGATTCGTACACCCATCAGCGGACGGCTCAGCCTGCAGGAAAGATCGGGCAGCTTGCTGAGTGTATCGAACAGCGACACCATGATTGCCCGCATTCTCATTGCTCAGGGTCATGCGCAAAAACCCGTGGTCGGTCAACCCCTCCAGATTGTGGTTCCAGGTTATTCAAATGAGAACTTTATCGGTGAGGTTTTGCGCATCGATCCTCAGATCACCCTGACCGGCGCCGGTCCCTTCATCACCGTGTACGGCATTTTGGATAATTCCGATGGTCGATTGGTTTCAGGCATGATGGGACGCGCAAAAATTCTGGGTCAAACCACCAGCCTTTGGGATCAGTTCAAAAAAGAATGTTCCACAGTCATCAGACAGGAGATATGGCCTCGATGAGCGACGGCATGCGGCATGAGTTGAAGTTTTATCTGCCGATCACAATGATCGACAAGATTCGTCCGCTCATTGCCGATCATGTGCATCACGATCCTTATTGCGCCGACCAGCCCAACTGCAACTATACCGTGCGCAGTATCTACTTTGATTCAGATGATCTGCATTTTTATCACGAGAAACTCGACAGTGTGAAAACCCGGCGCAAGCTGCGGGTGCGCACCTACAATACGCACCAGACCGACAGTATCGCCTTTGTGGAAATCAAGCGTAAGTTTGGCCGGGTGGGCTATAAAGATCGGCTGATGTTGCCGCTGGAGTTGGTGGACCATGCCATGAATGGCGTGAAACCCGAAGTGGTTCTGGGAGACAATCCATCTTTCCGTGACCGTTCGGTGCTGGGGAAAATTCGCTATCTGCTGAACATGAAAAGACTGCACCCGGTGGTGTTGGTGACTTATGACCGGGAAGCCTTCCTTGGGCAGCGCGATCGCACGGTGCGCATCACTTTTGATCGTAATATCCGCAGCCTTTTAAACCCCACCATGGAACAGTTGTTCGACGAAAAATCTCTGGTGCAATTCGAAGACAAACACTTCGTTCTGGAACTGAAATTTGATGAAGCCATGCCCGGTTGGATGGCCGGTCTGATCCGTAAATTGAATCTCAGCTCCGAGTCTTATTCTAAATACTGCACCGGGATCGATGCCTGGCTGCAGAATCCCGACAATGAGGCCGGTGCGGCCAAAGCCCTGGAATTTGAAGGATAGCCTATGGATGAACTGCTGCAATCGCTGGCCATCAGGCCTGAACCCTGGACCGCTGGGCAAATCATGCTCAATACAACCCTGGCCTTTGCGCTGGGCTTGTTCATCGCCTGGGTTTACCGCAGCACTCATCGGCAACTGACTGTTTCATTTTCCTTCGTCAACACCATCGTCCTGCTGTCCATGCTGATGGCTCTGGTGATGATGGTCATCGGCAATAATATCGCCCGGGCTTTTGGACTGGCCGGGGCCATGTCCATCATTCGCTTCCGGACCGTGGTGAAGGATACCCGTGATACGGCTTTTGTATTTTATTCCCTGGCCGTGGGAATGGCTGCCGGCACGGGAAATTTGAAAATTGCCCTTATTGGCACTCTCCTGGTGGGCTTCTTTATTTTTGTATTGCACTGGTCGCGGCACGGTGCGGCCGGGCGCAGCGAATTCATGGTCACTTTCTCCACCTTACCCACCGACAGCAGTGAAGAAGCGCGGTTCTATGAACCTGTTTTCAAGAAACATTGCCGCAGTTATCAGCTGGTTCAGGTAAAATCCGAGCGCATGGGCGAGCGGATCAAGCTGACATTCCATGTCTCGCTGAAGGAGCCGGATGAGTCGGAGTTGCTGGTGAGTGAACTTTCGGCCCAGGAAGGAATCTTCAAGATTGCGGTTAATTTCGGGGAAGAGGTTTCCGGTTAAAT
>JAOZJV010000941.1 GCA_029935695.1 Candidatus Krumholzibacteriia bacterium
TAATGAGCAGTGCGCCCTCAAGTTGGATAATTCGTTGCTGCCGCCTCTGGAACGCGGAACAACATGATGAATTTCCAGAAACCTCGTATGATTGCAACCGGGGGTCTGGCATCTGTGACGGGCTTGGGCCAAGACTTTCCGTCTTGTTGCAGGCGGAATTGAAGTGGTGTTTCGAGCTCCTGGCGTAGAAGTCTGACAATCGCATTGATAGCGTTCAAATTCGGCTTTCCCAATCTCCAATTCGCCCTTACTTGTTTGCACTGTTGAAGATTCGCACTCGGGACAATGAAGAATGTGGATCTGGGCCGTGGGTCTGCAATTGGTGGAATTCTTCTCCCGGGGGGAGATATTTTGAGAACCGCCATCCAAATAAGACTCCATGATTTCCAGCAGGGCTTCGACCTTTTCAGGGGAAGCACTTCCCTGTTTGCGAATCTGTTCCCAGGCCTTTTCATACCGGGCAAACTGAGCCGGAGTCATTTCAATATTCACCCGGACTGGAACGACAGCCACTGGAGTTTTTCTCTTGGGTGAAGGCAGAAAAGATGGTTGCAGGGCTGCAGTGTCCTGGGCCTCCTGCTTGGCCCGCTTTACCTCTTCTTCAACCTTGCGTCGGGAATTTTCCTGTGCAAATTCAGTCCACTCTTTTTCCGTATTTTCATCGGCCACATCGACAATCAACCGACCTTTGGTATAACCCACTTTCCCGTTGCTCATGGAGTCTTTCAAATTGGGCAATTTTTCCAGCTTTTTCGTCAATTTGATATAGTCCCCAATCTTTGAATTTCCAAAATTGAGCTCCTGTCTGGCATACTGGTTAATCGAACTATACCCAAGCTCCAGATACAATTTCCGATTCAAAATTTCCCCAAACCAATCCAGTGAGCACTGGTGCGCCTTGTCTTTGATTTTCAGGGCAGATTTCAATTCCGAATCTACTTTTTGGGCTGGTTGATTGGCTTGGAATGTGAGCTGGGATTCTGGCTGGAAACTCATAAAAACATCCTTTAATATGAGGTGATCAGGAGGTAATACCCAAGATACACGAAAAAACCACGAAAATCAAGCTAATTTATTATAAAAAAAGAAGTTCCAGCTCTGAAATTTTTCGAAACACTTCCAAACTCCATTCTATTCAAATACCAAAGCCCTGTGGCCGCCATGCAGAA
>JAOZJV010000425.1 GCA_029935695.1 Candidatus Krumholzibacteriia bacterium
AGGCCCAAAGAATGAGGGCCATGGAAAATGCCAACAGGTAAGACACGACTTTTCTATTAATGAATCGGGGCATGGGAAATATTTCAATCACTTTCAAAATCTGGCCAAATGCCAGAGTAAAGCAGGAGAGAGAGCATTTTTTCTTCCCGGTCCTGAATAAACCCGACCGGGGACGCACATTCAACCTGGTTTCTTAAAAACTCCAAACAAATTGTGCCATTCATTGAGGAAAGATTCCAGAAAACAGTAAGTGAATCGCAGAGTTGACAACCAGGAAGATACTTGACGAACCTGGATTAGTTGCGCGCAATTTGCCAACAGATGCCGGATTATCTGCCAATGACCGGAACTGCTCGATCTCGGGCCAGAGATTTCTATGATATTCATGCCACCATTGAAACACTTGGTTTAGATGTTTCCACACCTGAGAATTGCGCTCTTTGCCAGAATATCTTTTCTGCTAAAGATGTATCTGTATCCTTAATCGCAAAAATCCCCGGCACCAAAGAATTTCATCGTATCGGATGGGAAAGTGTTTCTGATTCCATAGTTGGAGATGCTCATGATTTCGACTTCTATTTTAACTATGTGGCAAGAGTGGTTGTCCGCAAGCTAAAGACCCTTTGGGTAGAATAGCTGCCACCGATCATTATATTCAGGATCCTCCATGCCGTGCTGCAGATAGAAGTCAAAATCCAGCCCAAGTTTTTGGAAACGTTGCCAATGTTTTTCAGGAAAACCGGCTCGTTCCATGAGGAACCCGATAGCCTGGTGATAAGTATTTGGACTTTCTCTGTTTACGGGAAAACGCCATATCGAGCCGATCCTGCAAAAGAGATGATCCGCAGTACCATGAGATAGATAGGCCTGTTTCCCAAGAGAAAGAGCGATCTGATACAGAGAAGGGCTTCCCCACAAATAAATGGTGCGGGGTTTATAATCATCAGATTCTAATTTCTGGATTCGTATTTTTTCTTTTTCTTCGAGAAACCCAATAAATCATTTGAAAGTAACTGAGTCAGCCAGCCCCCACTCTGCCCTGCGTGATTCAAATAATTTTCGTAATTTTTGGGGACGGTACCACACCAACCTTGCCCCCAAGCCCTCAAATAGCTTCTTTTAGTAACTTCCCCAAAGATATTCCCGAAAGGTTGAAATGGTTTCCACACAAGGCATTTTCAAATCACTGCTTCTCGTCTCTCTTCTGGCCTTCAGCACACTGGCAGCCGCCGCCACCTCACCAGAAGCCGTGAGCCTTTATAACCAGGCCTGCGACGCCAGCCTTGCCGGTCAAACCACTCAGGCTATCACCCTTTTCCGACAAGCCATGCAGGCTGGGTTTGATGATCTGCGTCATGCGGAAACCGATCCGGATTTAAGCAACCTCACCACTTCGCCCGAATTCAAAAACCTGCTCATCGATCACCAGAATCGCCTGGCCCTGCTGAGCAGTCAGCGTGGTTTTGAGCTGCAAAATCAGCAGTGGACACCGTGGGCAAAAATGGAATCACCTGCCGGCGGTATTGAACAGCCAGCCACTGTGCGACTGAAGTGGCAGCCTCTGGGGCTGGAATTTGAAATTCGTTTGTCCGGCGATCTCGCCTCTGCCTTTGATGGAACCACCGCCCCGCCTGCCAGTGGTGGCCCCAGCATCATTTTCACCATGACCGTGCCCGATGAAACCTCATCCTTCGAAAGCACCAACGCCTTCCATTTTCTGTTCGGTAAGAACAAGGCATCCGGTACAGGCGCCCTCTATCTGGGCATGGGATGGCAACCGGTCAATGAACTGACTCCTGAATTTATTTCCCAGGACAGGGGTCAATTGGTTCTTGTGAGCGGCACCATACCCTGGCAAACGATTCTTCCCTACCACCCCCTGGTCGATTCCATTCTGGGTTTGAACATAGCGGTGCAAAGCAAAGCTGAAGGGCCTCAAAGACAGGTTCTGTTTCCCGATCCCCATGTCTTTTCACCAGGATCGGGTATTCACCGTTTTGCTCCCATGAATTTTGATCTGAACACTGTTTCCAATGAAGCAATGGTGGGACGGTTAAGCCAAAGTGTGGTGTCAGACGAGCCTCTGCAGTGCGATCTGAAAGTGATTTCAGCTGAAACCGGCACAGGCCATCTCACCATGGATTTCCTGGATGATCAGGGCAATTCGGTCCTTGCCGGTGGAGCCCAACCCGCGGCACAGTCATTATCAGCCGGGATCAATGATCTGTCCCAGTCTGCAGATTTTCATGCCTTGAATTTGGGACCCTATCTGGTGAAAATTGAATTGGAAATGCCATCGGGCAGCACCCTGAGTTGGAGTTCTCTGGTATTGAACACAGGCCCCGACTGGAAAACCAATTTTGAGCAACGCATCAGCAAACTGGCAACCCAGGATCAACCAACGGCTGATTTTTATCTTGAAACTGTTGAAACGGCCATCAAGCAACTGCCAACCCGGGGTCATCCCGGCAGCCTGACGACCACCCTGCTGGAGTTGAATTCTTTTGTGGATGCGGGAATCACCAGTGGCAGCATTTTACCTAACAGCGGTGTCTTTATCCTGGTCTGGAAAGATGCCCGGGACCAAAATCGATTCTGCAGTCTTTACCTGCCGGTGGGCCACCGCAAAAGCACTTCTTTGGAGCCGGTTGTTTTGTGGACCGATGCTCCCGGTACCGAAAGAAGACTTGCCACCAGAATTGGCAAATTTGCCGAATATCCTCGAAAATCGTCCGTTCCTCCCTCAGATTCAGACACCAGATCCACCATTTACCTGGTGCCCCATCCACCAGCCCAACCCTTTGCAAACCTCAGCGAAGAAGTCACTGATCTGCATGCCTTTCTCACCTGGGTTGACGAATATTTCAAAACGGAGAAAACAGCCCTGGCTGGAGTCAGCGCCGGTGCCGGTGCCGTGCTGGAATTTTCCCTGGTTCATCCGGAAATGCTGTCCCGCATCCTGGTTTATTCCGGCGCCAGGCTCGATCCCTGGCCCCAGGCCAACGCCCAATTTCTGAGCAAAAAATTTGAGCCCAAACCCGAAAACTATCCACCCATGACCTGGATCGATTTTGCCACTGAAACCCAGTCTGCCGGCCAGGGAAAGTTGTTGCTGTCGGTTCTGGACGCGGCAGGATACATTGTAGAGCCTGCCGAGCAGGTCAAAGGCGGTCTCAGCCTCACACAGATAACCGATCGCCTGGTTCTCTGGGCAGAATAATTGAATTAAAACCGCTGGTTTTTCTCTTTCTGAGCGTTGAGTTGGTGGATCGGCATGCCACCAGTGAAACAGATTATTTTTGGAGGACTTATTGTGACCCACCAACGCCCGCTGTCTTTGCTTCTCTTCCTGATGCGATGGAGCCTTTTTTCCGCTTCTGCCATCAACGCCGCACCAGTCATCGACAACCCAGCAGAACCTTCGGGCGGCGCCAAAACCATACAATTGGAAGAAATGTGGCGCATTGGCGGCGAGGATGACGAAGAAACACTGCTTGGCGTTGTCAACCGTGTGCTGGCCGATGACCAGGACAACGTCTACCTGCTGGACATCCAGTTAACCGAAGTTCTGGTCTATGATGCCGATGGCGAATATCTGCAATCCCTGGGCAGTCCCGGGGAAGGACCAGGGGAAATCAGACGCGCCGCCGGGGTGCTGTTCATGCCCGACGGCACCGTGGGCCTGGTGCAGGGTTTCCCGGGAAAAATCGTCAAAGTTGATCGGGAAGGCATTCCTGCCGGAGAATTCCGACCCGGAGGCGACGATCCTTCCGCTGGTGGCTTTTTCGCCCTGCGGGGAGCTG
>JAOZJV010000020.1 GCA_029935695.1 Candidatus Krumholzibacteriia bacterium
ACCACCACTTTGCCCTGTTCCTTCACTTCTTCCACCAGTTCAGTCACCTTGGCAGTCAGAACCAGCATTTCCGCCAGGGCTGATCCGGCGGCGTCAGTCATGGCGGCGATGGTGCCGGCGGTGCGTCCCTGGAAAATGAATCCTTCTTCCACGGGAGTGCCCAAACCGGGATCAATTTCCAGCACAATTTCCCCCACAATGCCTTTTTCACCCAGAATGACAATGGCATCTTCCCGCAGACTGGATTTTTCAGACATTTTGACCTGAACCCGCACGGCTGTGGAAAGAAGAGTCAGCGACTCCACCTCGCCCATGCGGATACCCCGAATCTGCACCCGGTCACCCACACGCAAACCCTCAACCCGGGCAAAATCCACCTGGTAGCGCAGCTGTTCATCAGACAGGTCCACATTTTTAAACCACATCATGCCCACGACCAGAATCGTCAAGGCCACGACAGTCAGGATTCCCACCTGCACTTCATTGATTTTTCGATTAAATCCCATATTAAAAAGTCTCCAACGGTCCCTGTGAACTTCCCTCGATGAATTGGCGCACCATGGGGTGATCTGTGCTGCGAACTTCGTCCACCGTACCGGTGAAAACGATTTTTCCACCGTTCAGCATGGCAATGCGGTCGGCGATTTTGAATGCACTGGGCATGTCATGGGTCACCACAATACTGGTGACGCCCAACTCCTGCTTGCCTTTGATGATCAAATCATTGATGGCATCGCTGGTGATGGGATCAAGTCCAGTGGTGGGCTCGTCGTACAGAATATACTCCGGATCCATGACAATAGCCCGGGCCAGCCCGGCCCTTTTTTTCATGCCCCCGCTTAATGCACTGGGCAATTTATCTTCAACCTGGTGCAGCCCCACCATGGTCAGGCAGGCGCAGGCCCGCTCACGAATTTTCTCCGGTGGCCAATCTGTGTGCTCTTCCAGCATCAACCCGATATTCTTGCAAATGGTCATGGAATCGAAAAGTGCGGCCCCCTGAAACAGAAACCCGAACTTCCGCCGCAACTGCATCAGCGGCCGCAGGGACATTTCGTTGATTTCGGCCCCCTCCACCCAAACACGTCCCTCATCCACATCCAACAATCGCACAATACTCTTCAGAAGTACCGACTTTCCTTCACCACTGCGGCCAATAACGACCAGGGTCTCACCTTTGTTAATCAGCAAATCACACTGGTCGAGCACCTTTTTGGTGCCAAAACTTTTGGACAATCCCTGGAGAACAATCCCCTCATGAGCCGAAGGGTCATTCACCCTCAGGTCCCTGGGTTCGGGGTAATTAAAATGGGTGTCCATGCTGCTCTACTTCTTCAGAATGATCTGGAAAATCAGGATGGCCAGGAAATAATCGGCGATCAACACACTGAGGCAACTGCCCACCACGGCGGTCATGGTGGAACGCCCCACACCCTCGGCTCCACCCTGGGTGTTGAACCCAAAATAGATGCCGCTCATGCCGATGATTCCCCCAAAGACCAGGGATTTCACCAACCCTCCCATGATATCACTGTGCCGGTAAAACATCTGCAGGCCTTCGATAAAAACACTGCTGGTCACATCAAGGGTCATCACCGACACCATATACGCGCCCATAATGGCCACCGCATCACAAATAATCGTCACGATGGGCATCATCAAAAGGGCAGCCAGAAACCGGGGCAAGGCCAAATAGGCCACTGGGTCGATGGCCATGATGCTCATGGCGTCCAGCTGTTCCGTCACCTTCATGGTGCCCAGCTCAGCAGCGTAGTAGGCGCACAGGCGGCTGCCCACCACCAAAGCCATCAGCACCGGGCCCAGTTCGATGAAAACGGTTTTGGAAATCATCACCCCCAGAAATTTGAGGGGCACCATGCTTTGCATCTGGTAAACGGCCTGCACAGCAGTCACCGCACCCACAAAAATACCCGTGATGATCACCAGCGGCAGGGATCCCATGGCCACCACATGCATCTGCTCACCGATTTCCCGGCGGCGGCGCCAGATCTTCGGAAACTGAAACATGATGGCGCGCAACAACATAACACCGCGACCGGAGTTAACCAGGGCAGACATTACGATGGTGCCGATGCTATGGAAAATGGATGTCATGATGGAGCAGAATATAAGGCCGGCAGAGGGTGAAGTCTACCTGCAACCTGCCAGATAGCCGGTGATGCCCCGCAAGGTCTGCCGCGTGAAATCTTCTTCCCGCTGGCGGATGTCCTCGGGCAGCTCCTGGCCCCGGGAAAAAAACGGGTCGGCCAGACGCAGCTGTTGCATAAAGACGGGGATCAAATTCTGCACAGCCGCATCATCCGTGGCCTCCACCCTGGCCTCCAGCATCGTTTGTCCCACAACTTCAACCCAGAGTTTGAGCTGATGGCGCGCCTGTTTCAACAAAGCGGCACCGTCGCCGGTGAACATGCCGTGATGGGCAAAACACAACCGTTTGGGCAGAGGCACCTCTTCCAGCATGCTCAGCAGGGACCGGTCTGCCACATCGGGGAAAAACCGGGGCGGCGTGGCTGGCCGCAAATAGCATTCCAGACTTTCAGTGTCCCGGTCCAGATTGCTGAAGGTGCCCGCCGACTCACCCAGAAAGAGGTTTTCTCCGCAGAAAAACGAAACATGGTGGGCCGCATGCCCTGGTGTTTCGACAACTTTGATCCCGTGTTCCAGCAGGAACGCCCCACCCACCAGGGCCGACTCAGCAACGGGCTGGGGCTCACCGTACACCTCAGCCTTATGACCCAGCACCTTAAGCGATCCCATCCACAGGCGGCTGGGGTCCACCAAATGAGGGCGTCCCACCGGGTGGCAAAAAACCTGCGCCTCGGGCCAGCGCTTCAGAACCTGGCTGGTGGCGCCGGCATGATCCAGATGAATGTGGGTCAGAAGAATAAAATCAAGGCGGGGCAGATGCAGGGCTTCAAGGCTGGCCACCAGAAAATCGCCGGTGGCGGGAGGACCGGGATCGACCACAAAATACCGGCCCTGATGGGTACCCACCCAGCTGCTGATAAAGCGCCGCTGGCCAGGCAACTCCTGGTCCAGATCAATCAGTTGAAGCATCTCACTGCTCACTGCCGGCTACCGATGCAAATCCACAAATTTGGTGTACTCTTTCTGGAACATCAGATCGAATTGCCCGATGGGACCGTTGCGTTGTTTGCCCAGAATGATCGTGGCCAGATTGTGCAGTGTTTCGTCTTCCGGTTTGTAAACCTCTTCGCGGAAAATGAACATGACCACATCGGCATCCTGCTCAATGGCCCCTGATTCACGCAAATCGCTCAGCATGGGTTTGTGGTCTCCACGCGATTCCACCATGCGCGACAACTGACTCAGGGCGATGACCGGCACATTCAAATCTTTGGCCATGCCTTTGAGATTCCGGCTGATGACGGAAATTTCCTGCTGCCGGTTTTCAGCCCGTCCCCCGCCGGACATCAGCTGCAAATAATCGATGACGATGAGCCCGAGGCCATGTTGCTGTTTGAGCCGCCGGGCCTTGGCTTTCATCTCCAGCACGTTGATGCCACTGGTGTCATCAATGAAAATGGGAGCCTGGGAGAGTTTTTCGCAGGCTGCGGTCAGGTTGGGCCAGTCTTCAGCCTGCAGGCGGCCCCGGCGCAGGTTGTGCAAATTGAACTGCCCGCTGGAGCCAAGCATCCGCATCACCAATTGCTCGCGACTCATTTCCAGACTGAAAATACCCACGGGAACGTTTTCGCCCACTGCCACATTGTAGGCCAGGTTAAGCGCAAAACTGGTTTTACCCATGGCCGGCCGGGCGGCAATGATGATCAGATCACTGTTCATCAGCCCACCGGTTTTTTTGTCCAGTTCCTTGAACCCGGTGCGCAGACCTGTGACTTCATCGTTGTTGCGGAAAGCTTCTTCAATATTCTTGAAGGTATTGGGCACGATGGACTCAACACCGGTGAAACCATCGGTTTTTTCATCATCACTGACATCGTAAATCCGCCCCTGGGCCCGGTCCAGAATACTGGCGGCGTCGTCTTCAGCAGCAAATGCCTCGGCGGCAATGCTATTGGAAACACTGATCAGAGAACGCAGAATGGCTTTTTCCCGCACGATGCCTGCATGATAATAGGCGTTGGCTGCGGTGCCCATCATGCCGGACAAATCGATCAGGAAATCCATGCCGCCCACCAGTTCAAGCAGATCACGGTCTTCCAGCTGCCGTTTCTTTTCACGGCCCAGAAAGCTTTCGCCCCCTTTTTTCAGGGTATCAGCCACGGTGATCGGGTCGATGGCCTGGTCGTCTTCGTACAACTGGCACATGGCCCGGTAAATGAGCTGATGCTCCAAACGATAAAAATCGGGAAAATCGATTTTCTCACGGGACAGACCCACCGCTTCACGATCCATCATTCCCGCACCGAGAACCGCCTGTTCGGCTTCTTCGTTATAAGGTGGTTGCCGGTCCCGGGGAAGACTATCGTAACCATAGGAAGAGCCTTGTCCTTTGCTCTTGCCGGATTTTTCTGGATAGGGTTGAGCGGCCAAATTCACACCTCTGAACAAAGGGAAAAAATCACGGAATCAGGATTGATTTTCCGGTAGAAAATATTTGAAGACCCAATCTATCATGGTGGTGAAAGAATGTCATGCATGCCCCTGCTAATCCTGTGGATAACTCGTGGAAAAAAAGGGTGACACAGTGGGAATACTCTTGAAGATCTTGTGGATAACCTCCAAATAATGTGGAAAACATGGCGCTTACGGGGGATAATCCTGGCACTTGGAATCACAAATCAAGTCAACAGTGTCAGTTGGCTTTGTGGATAAATGGGGATAACCTGTTTGGACCTTACCTGAACCGGAACGAGCATCGGCATGGATCATCGAAAATCTCTGGAGCGCCTGCTGGCCGCGCCGCACCCTCCGCATGCCTGGACCGATGGCCACCAAATCCCCTGGAATGATGCCGACTTCAGCGAACGCATGCTGCAGGTTCACCTGGATCCATCGACACACATGGCCAGCCGCAGCATGGATATGATTGACCGGCACATTGACTGGCTGGCTTCGCAAATTCCTGCCGGAAGCCATGTTCTGGATGTGGGGTGCGGACCTGGTCTCTACTGCCATGAACTGGCCCGCCGGGGGCATCGCGGCACAGGCTTTGATTTTGCCCCCGCCCCTCTGCAGTGGGCCCGCACCAAAGCCGAATCCGAACAACTGGATTGCCAATTTCTGAACAATGATTTGACCCGTCTGCCCCAAAACTTCAAGACCCTCATCGAAGGCCCGGTCGATGCGATCACCTTCTGGTTTGGCGAGTTCAACTCCTTCTCTCCGGATATGGTTCGTGATTTTCTGCCCCGGCTGAAAAATTGCCTCCGCCCCGGCGGGCTCTTCATTTTGGAATACCAGCCCGATGATATTTTTGTCAAAGAAGAGAGCACCGATTGGTCGGTGGTGCCGTCATCTATATTCTGCGACCAGCCTCACCTGTGGCTGCAGGAATTCGGCTACGACGAAGAAACCGACACCGAGGTGCATGTGCACTGGATTATGGAAACAGAATCCGGTAATCTGCAGCGGTACGTCCAGTGCCACAAAGCCTGGACCGATGCTCAACTGCTGGCCCTTCTGGCCGATGCAGGTTTCTCCGATCCGGTGATGCATCCGGCCATCACCGGCGAAAGCGAAGAGTTCGAATTCCCCCTGGTGGTGACGCGTGCGTAGAAAACGCAAACTGTTTCCTTTTCTTCTGGGTTTGGCCCTTTTTGCGGGCTTCTACCTGGCGCCGCCCATGAATGATGTTGTCGACCCCACCGGAATCAGCGTGGCTCTGACCCATGAGGGCAAAGCCGCCCTGGGACTTTTTCTGCTGGCCGGCATATGGTGGGTTTTTGAAGTCCTTCCTGCCGGTGTCACCGGCCTGACCATCGCCGTGGTCCAGTCTCTCTGGTTCATCCGCGGATCCCGCCAGGCCATGACCGACTTCATGGATCCTTCGGTTTTCTTCATTTTCGGCAGCCTGCTCATTGGCGCGGCCTTCTCCAGCACCGGTCTCACCAAACGCATGGCCTTTTTCATGCTGAAGAGAATTCCCGAGCGCACCCCCATCATCTACCTCGGTGTGTTCAGCATGACCGCCACCATGACCCTCTTTATGGCCCACACCGCTGTGGCCGCCGCTGTCTTCCCTCTGCTGCTGGTGGTGCATCAACTTTATGAACCCTCCGGCAAGCCCACCCGGTTCGGCAAAGGTCTTTTTATCGGCATGGCCTGGACTGCCGGCGCCGGCAGCATCATCACCCTGCTGGGCGCGGCCCGGGGCGCGGTGGCCATCGGGTTCTTCAAAGAACTCACCGGGCAGGAGATCTCCTTTTTTGAACTGTCCGAATTCATGCTGCCTCTGGGTGTGACCATGGTTCTGCTGCTGTGGGGTTATGTTTGCCTGGCCTTCAAGCCCGAACGGGACGAGCTGCCCGGCCTGCGGGACAAAGCGGCCAAACTTTATCTGGGCCTCGGCCCAGTGAGCAAAAAAGAAATCGGCACCCTGGCCATCGTGCTCACCCTGATCCTGTTGTTGAGTCTGCGCTCTTTTATTCCCGCCCTGGCGCCTTTCCATAAAAGCGCCATCATCCTGGCCGCAGCCATCCTGTTTTTCATCACGGGGATCTTGCGTTCCAGAGATCTGGAAGCGGTGCCGTGGAATATCATCCTGCTCTTTGGTGGAGCCATGAGCATCGGCTTTTGTCTGTGGCAGACCGGCGCCGCCGAATGGCTGGCCATCGGTTGGCTCAAAAATCTTGAAGGAGCACCCTGGCTCTTCTTCATCCTTGGCGTAGCCATTCTGATCCTGGTGATGACCAACTTCATCATGAATGTGGCAGCCATCGCCATCACACTGCCTGTAGCCCTGGTCATGGCGCCGTACATCGGCGTGGAGCCCGAGGTGGTCATGTTCGTGGCCCTGGCCACCGCCGGCATGCCCTTCATGCTCCTGGTGGGAGCGGCCCCCAACGCCATCGCCTACGAAAGCAACCAGTTCACCACCCGGGAGTTCTTCATGGCAGGCATTCCCGCCAGTGTGATCCTGATCGTGGTGTTGATGCTGTTTGTCTGGAAAATTTGGCCGATGATGGGAATGCCGGTTTTAATCTGATTCCCTGGCCACACCACCGATGACTTCAAACAAAGCCTTCGGGGCAGGAATTTCTGCCAGAGTGATGACAGGCCCAAGATTGTTTTTCTGCATTTGCTCCTGCCACTGACCAGGCCACGCCCCAAGCATGATCACCTTGCAATGGGCTTCTTTGGCAGCAAAAAGGGCAGGTGTCGGGTCTGGCAGGTTAGCATTGAAAGCGCCCCCGACCATCAGCAAAATATCAGTTTTGAATTTGAGAGAACTTAAAACTCCGGGCAGGCTGGTCTGACGATCCACTGTATGGTGACCGGACAGCAATGCTGCCAAATCCCCCGCTAAAATACCGCTCTGGGCATAAATTACTATTTTAAGAGATTCAATAACTTTTGACTTTAGTGGTCTCATACCAGCCTGCCACGAAATATCATGTCAGGAAGTTAAGTTGCCAAGACGTGCTCTCGCCCAACGCTATCCTGGTTTGTTTAACTCCCTGACAATCCCCCACCGCAAATTCCAAGAAAACACCTATCACCCACATGACAGGTGTTTTCCCCCACAGGCAGACCCTCGCCCTCATCTGCCTGTATAACTCTCGGGAACATACCGTTCCCTACCCAATCCATAGGCAATTGGCGTACCAATATGAAAGAAAATGAAATATTTCTTAAATTGTTTATTTCCAATGATTTAAAAAACAAAAAAGGGTCTTCACCGTCATCAGACAAACGGAGGTGCAACATCAAAGTTGCACTGCAGCGCCACAACAGAAGTAATCTGCTTGGGCTCAACGAGTTATGCGTGTAACAAAAATATAGCACCGGCAACAGGAGTGTGACGGCTGATCACTGGCTCTTAAAACCCTCTGGATCCAGGCCAAGATTTTTCATGATGCGTTGAAAACTGGGCCGGGGCATCCCACTTTTTTTGGCAGCTTCAGTCACATTGCCCTGGGTTAAAGTGAGTTTTTCGGTGATAAATTCCCGTTGCCATTGCTCGGTGATGCGGGCCTTGGCTTCATCATATTCTTCCTGGCCATTGGCCGTTTGGCCCACCATTCCCGACTGGAAAATATCGCCCAGGCTGATCATCGGCCCTGAGCAGATCAGCACCGACCGCTCAACTTCGTTCCTCAGCTGGCGCACATTGCCGGGCCAGGGATGACGCGCCATTTGTTGCTGCACCGCTGGTGAAAAACCATGGATTTCCTTGCGGAAACGAACGGCCGCCTCTTTCAGAAAGGTCTCGGCCAAAGGCAGAATATCTCCCAGGCGTTCACGCAGAGGCAGCAGATGGATGCGGTAGATATTCAATCGGTAATAAAGCTCGGAACGGAACTCACCTTTGGTGATGGCCAGTTCCAGATCCTTGCTGGTGGCAGCCACGATACGGGTGTTCACCCTGATGCTTTCATTTTCCCCCAGCCGTGAAAAAGTGCGCTCTCCAAGCACCCGCAACAGCTTGATCTGAAATGGCAGGGGGCTGTCACCGATTTCATCCAGGAACAGCGTGCCGCCGTTGGCCATTTCGAATTTACCCATCCGCTTGCGGTCCGCTCCGGTGAACGCGCCCCGGGCATGACCAAACATTTCAGACTCAATGATTTCCGCAGGCACCGCCCCGCAGTTAATTCCCACAAAGGGCCCACCTTTGACCAAACTGTGGTCATGAATACGCCTGGCAACCATCTCCTTGCCGGAGCCCGATTCACCAGTGACCAACACCGTGGCATCGGTGGCGGCGACCTTGTCAATTTGCTCCAGCATCTGCATGGTGGTCGGATCTCCGGCGACAAATGAGCCTGTCAAACGCTCCACTTCATCACGATGAGCCTGCAGGGCCCTGGAGTTGGCCCTGTACGACAAAGCCATCTCCACCAGGTTCAGCAGCTGGGGTAGATCTGCCGGTTTCGACACATAATGAAAGGCACCGATTTTGATAGCCTGGACTACCGTCTCGAGGTCCTGTTGCCCCGACAGCATGATCACCGGCGGGGCGTTGTCCGTGGCTCTGATATGCTCCAGAATTTCCAGACCCGACATGCGGCCTTCTCCCAGATTCACATCCAGCAAAATAATATCAGGCTGATTATTTTTGAGATACTCCAGGGCCCCGGGACCCTCGTAAGCCATGTTCACTTCAAACCGGTGGCTCAGAATCAAAGCCAGATCGCTGCAGTATTCGGGCTCATCATCGATGATAAAAAGCAGGGGATTGGCCATGTCAGCTTCTCCTCTGCTGGAGGGCATCGTAAAGAGCGCGCAAGCGCCTTACGTCATTCCAGGTGTCTCTTTTCCAGGCCGGATTGCGCAACAGGGCCGCCGGATGGTAAGTGGCCATGACCGGAATGCCTTCATAGAAATGCACCGAGCCGCGCAATTTCCCCAGGCTGTCGTCGGTCCCCAAAAGGGTCTGGGCCGCCACCCGCCCCAAACAGCAGATAATGCTGGGCTGGATAATGGCCAGCTGCCGCTTGAGAAAATTCTCGCAGGCCATCACTTCATCAGGAAGCGGATCCCGGTTTCCAGGGGGCCGGCATTTCAAAATATTGCCGATGAAAATATGCCGGCGATCGAACCCGATGGCCTCAATAATTTTGGTCAGCAACTGTCCGCTGGCACCCACAAAAGGCTGCCCCTGCAAATCTTCATCCCGGCCGGGGGCTTCTCCGATGAACATCACTTTGGCGTGAGCACTGCCAGCGCCAAAAACGACCTGGGTGCGGGTCTCGGCAAGCTTGCACAGACGGCAGGGCAAAACCTCGTCCCGCAAATCTTTCAAAGCGTGGCGGGGATCGCCCCCGTGTTTTTCCAGCAAGGGGTCAGCCGCAACCTGGCGGGGTGGTTGTTGGGCGAGCAGGCCCAAAGTGGCCTCTGTAAAATCATCGCATTCTTTTTTGAATTCAGGATTGCTGATGGGAGGTGCAGGAGCCGGGCCTTCGGCCGGAGGCTGAGACGTGGGCTTGGGGGCGGGTGCTGGTGCTGGTGCTGGTTCGGCGACAATTTCAGCAGTCGGTTCTGCAGAAGGTTTGGCCTCAGCGGCTGGCTGAACCGTGGATGCCGGCGGGACCTCAGCAGCGGCCACCGGTCCTTCGTCCAGAAACCAGTCAGGTCCCAGATCCTTATTTTGACCCACCCACTTGCGCAGGTCGTCTCTCAGTTTGTCGGGATGATCATCCGCATGGGTCATTTTAAATTTCTTTTTCGGTATCGGCCAAACGCTTCAGAATTTCCGAAGCCAGCTGGCCCTTGGGAGCAGATTCACTTTGCCAGATAACCCCGGCTTCTCCCATGAGTGTGACCTGGTGGTTCACCACCCCGAACCCCGCGCCCTCCGCAGTGGGATTGTTGGCCACAATGTAATTCATATTTTTGGCCCGGCGCTTGGCCGCGGCCCTCTGCATCATATCATCAGTTTCCAGGGCGAAGCCAACAATTTTCAAATCCGGATGGCTGTGGTTGGGCACCACCTGGGCCAGAATATCCGGATTGGGCTTCATCTGCAGGGACCACTGGTCGCCCAGGGCCTCCTTTTTAATTTTCCCAGAGGCCGGTTCTGCCGGTGTGTAGTCAGCCACCGCGGCAGCCATGAAAATCCAGTCGGCTCCCGCTTCCAGAGCGGAGGCCACAGCGCCTGCCATATCGTCAGCCGATTGCACCGGTTCGAGTCGTTCCAACCCCCGCGGCGCCACCAACGATGTGGGTCCGGCCACCAGATGAACTTTTGCTCCGGCCTGGACAGCGGCTGCCGCCAGGGCAAACCCCATGGCGCCTGAAGACCGGTTGGCCACATAACGCACCGGATCGATGGGCTCGTGGGTTGGTCCGGCCGTGATGAGCACGCGCTTTCCAGTCCAGAATCCTTCGGGCATCTTGTCGGGTTCGGAGGAATCAAGGCCAGCTGCCATCTCCACCGCTGCCGCCAGAATATCTTCGGGCTCACTCATGCGCCCCTGGCTCACGGTACCGCAAGCCAGCCATCCTTCGCCTGGTCCCACGGTGGCCACGCCCCGGCTGTGCAGAATTTTCAGATTGGCCTGGGTGGCCGCATGCTGCCACATATTGTCGTTCATGGCCGGAGCCATGAGCACCGGGCCGGGAAACGCGAGCAACAGAGTGGAAACGATGTCATCGGCAATACCGCCTGCAGCCTTGGCCATGGTGTTGGCCGTGGCAGGAGCGACAATGGCCAAATCGGCCCAGCGAGCGTATTCGATATGGTCCAAAGCCTCACTTTGCCCTTCTCCCCAGAGATCGGTGGCCACGGGCTGGCCGGTCAGAGCCTGAAAAGTAAGGGGAGTGACAAACCGGGTGGAGGCTTCGGTCATGGCCACCCTCACAGAAAAGCCCGTCTGCATTAACAGACGGGCTAAAAAACAAGCTTTATACGCGGCAATGCCGCCGCTCACCAGCAACAGAACTCGGACAGAGGCCATGATCTATTCCTCTTCCTGAAGGTCCCTTTCAGCACGGACCTGGCGGGCGCGTTCTTTCTGATCGTACCATTCGACCTTGCCGGCGATCAGGCGATCCACAGCCAGAGTGGTGATCTTGCCGGGCAATGTCACTTCAAACATACGGGCCCGTTCGTTCAGGCGGCGGGCTTCAAGAGCAGCAATTTTAATGGCCTTGAATTTATTGGGAATCAGGGCAATAACTTTGTGGCGCGGAATATAAGTCATGTGACCTTCCTCATCGATTTTAACGTGAAATGGGCGATTGGACACGATATTCAGGCATTGTGCACTTAATACCGCGAGATCCGCACACCTATCCACAGCGTTGCGGCAACCGAAGAACAATAATGCAATTATTTAAAAACGCAAGGAAAGCAGTGTCTGCTGCCCTCATCACCCCAAAGGGCTCTGCCCCAAAGCAGTGCTGCGGCAACTCTCCGCCAGGATGATTGCTTTCATCCGGGCAACGGCCTGGTCCAGATCATCGTTGACCACCCAGTACTGATAACGACTGGCAAAACCCACTTCGGTGCGGGCGTTCTTCAAACGGGTGCTGATGACATCGTCACTGTCGGTGGCCCGGCTGCGCAGTCTGTTTTCCAACTCCTCCCAGGAGGGAGGAAAGAGAAACACCGAAACCAGCTCCGAGTCATAAATATCAATGACGTTGACCCCACCCTGCACATCAATATCAAGCAGGGGGATTTTTCCCGCAGCAGCCATCTCATCGAGGCGACTGCGACGCGTGGCATAATAGTTATCGTGAACCTGGGCCCATTCCACGAAGGCATCCTCGGCGATCAGCTTTTTGAATGTTGCTTCATCCACAAAATCGTAGTCGCGGCCATCCACTTCACCCTCACGCATGGGCCGGGTGGTGGTGGATATGGAAAAGGCCAGGCGGGGATCATCCGCCATGAGGGACTGCACGAAAGTGCTTTTGCCGGCGCCCGAGGGGCCGGTGATCAGGACAATCATCTTAGCCTCTTATTCCAGGTTCATGATCTGTTCGCGCATGGACTCGACTTCGTCTTTCATGGTGATCACCGCCGTGGTGATGTCCATGAGATTAGTCTTCGACCCCATGGTGTTGACTTCACGGTGCATTTCCTGCAACAGGAAATTCAGGCGCTTGGCCACTTGCCCACCACCATCAAGGGCCCCATGGAAATGCTGGATGTGAATGCCCAGCCGCTCGATTTCCTCGTTGATGTTGGCCTTGTCCGCCAGCAGGGCAATTTCCTGGGCCTGCCGCTGGGGATCCAGGGGCTCATCCAGAATTTTCGCCAGACGCTCTTCCAGCTTGGTCTGAACCTGCTGCGCCGCCTGGGGCGCCAGCTTTTCCACCTCAGCCAGATTGATGGACAGGGTTTCCAGCCGCTGCTTCATTTCCAGCACCAGGGCCTGGCCTTCTTTGGCCTTCATGATCATCAAACCCTTGTGGGCTTCTTCGAGAGCCGTCATGAGGGCGGTTTTAATGTCGTCAGGATCAAGTTCCATATCCTGGGAACGCAGAACATCCGGCACAGCCAGCAGATGATCCAGGGTGATATTCTGTGTCTCACCCGTCAGCTCGGTGATGCGTGCGGCAGCTTCCTTCAGCATATTCAAGCCCTCGTCCAGCCGTTCGGGATCCAGACCCGCCGAGGCCTCTTCCTTGTCCAGATTCAGCTGGGTCGACACCGTGACCCGACCGCGAGCCACATTCTCTTTCAGGAATTGGCGGATTTCCATTTCGTGGGCAGCCAAAGCCCCGTACAGCTTCAGGCCAACGTCCAGAAAACGATGGTTCACGGACCGCAATTCCACCGTGACGGTGATGGGACCAATCTGTTTTTCGCCGTTGCCAAAACCGGTCATGCTCAGCATAAGAGCCTCCAGGGGAAGATGAGTTGTTTTGGGGAAGTTTAGGGCAGAGGGTAGGGTAAGGCAAGGGATTGTGGGGCCTGGGGTTTATCAAGTGTCTTAATCATCAAAAACCTTGCCCGCCGGGGGGCATTGTATTTGACATATTGTGCCTCTTAAAGAATTTGCAACCCTGAACTCATCTATGATAAACTCAGGCCATTGGCAGAATTTTATTACTGGAGGGTCGTTCCATGCGCTGTTTTGTAACTTTGGTTTTTATTTTCACTATTGTCGGGGCAGCCAACGCCACCGACCTGGGCACCACCCAAAAAATCATCAAAGACAACACCCACATCGGCATGAACCCCGGCACCCCCGATGAACGCCAAGGTGGCGAAGACATGGCATCGGCCATCGTCATCAATACTTTTCCTTTCAACGACACCGGCAACACCACTGACAATATGGATGATTACGATGCCGCCTGTCCCTACACCGGCTCCACCAGTGCTGATGTTGTTTACAGCTTCACCCCGGAATTCGACGTGCCGGTGACCGTCGATCTGTGTGGCTCCGGTTACGACACCAAGACATACATCATGGATGGCGCCATGAATCTCATCGCCTGCAACGACGACTTCTACAACGATGAAATTTGCGGCATGTATGTGTCCATGATCGAAATGGCCTATCTGACCGCCGGCACCGAATACTTCATTGTTATCGATGGTTATGGCGGAGATGCTGGCGACTACAATCTTGAACTGCGGGAATATGAATTCCCGCCTCCATGCGTCCTGACCTGTGACGGTCTCGCTGAAGGCGAGCCCCCACTGATGGATGGTTATGAAGACGCGTTCAATGGTGGGTGCAACAGTCCTGAATTCGGGAACCCTTTCCTTGACCTCCTCTTTTTTGGTGATACAAACGGCGACTTGACCCTCTGTGGAGTCTCCGGCTGGTATAACGACAACACCATCCGTGACACCGACTGGATGTATGTCTTTTTTGGTGAAGCGGGAATTATCGAATGGACCCTCGACGCTGAGCAGCCCGTGCTTGGTTTCGTGCTCAGTGGTAACTGTGCCGATGGTGTTTATATTGAAAATGAAATGACTGCTGGTCCCTGTTCGCCTGCTACTTTGGTTTTCCAGGGCAACCCTGGCGAATTGGCTGTTATCTGGGTTGGTCCCGCCGAATACAATGGACCTCCCGGTTTCCAGGGATTTGAGTTCAATTATGTTGCTGACTTCACCGGACTTGAGCAGAATGGTTGTATTGCAACGGAAAATCGTAGTTTTGATGCCATCAAAAGCCTGTACCGATAAAAGCTCAAACCGTTGGTTCAAGTAATATCTTATTTGGAGGGCCGCACAATGCGCTGTTTTGTAACTTTGGTTTTGATTTTCTCTTTAGCCGGTGCAGCCAACGCCACCGACCTGGCCGCCACCCAAACAATCATCAAAGACAACTCTCACATCGGCATGAACCCCGGCACTCCCGATGGCCGCGAGGGTGGCGAAGACATGACATCCGCCATC
>JAOZJV010000942.1 GCA_029935695.1 Candidatus Krumholzibacteriia bacterium
ATGGCCTTCAACAGCGCTTATGATCGGGACACCGGACCGGTGGCCTACCTGCCTGACCCACCGGAGCCTCCACCCTGGCTGGCCCTTGCCGCCACATTGGTGATGCTGGCGGGAATTGGATTGTCCTTCGTGGTGGTGGGATCGGCCTTTGCCCTGCTGGTGGGAGGCTGTGTGGTGCTGTCTGTTCTCTATTCCCATCCGCTGACCAGACTCAAAGCCAAACCAGGTCTTGATTTGATGGTCAATATGCAGGGATATGGCGCCGGCACCACCCTGGCCGGCCTTCTCGCAGGGCAGGCAGCCAACTTTGGCGCCACAGGTGATGCCTGCGCTGCCGGCGGTTGGCGGCACGTACCCTGGCCCGGCCTGCAAGGTTCAATGGTCCAGCAATTGGAAACATCCCTCAGCGGCGGACCGGGTTGGATCGTCCTGGGATTTGGCCTGCTTTTTGGCTCATTTTACCCCATGACCCAGCTGTATCAGATGGAAGAAGACCGCAAGCGTGGAGACCGCACCCTGTGCACAGGGCTGGGAGGCCTGCGGGCCCTGAAGCTGGCCATCCTGCTGGGTGCATTGGCTGCGGCGGCTTTTACCATGGGATTGTCTTTAAGAGGATGCAGCTGGTCGTTGATTATTCCCGCGGTGGCCCTGGCAGCCTGGCTGGGACACCTGCTGCTGTGGCACAGGCAGCAGTCCCGGCTCAGCACAGCTCAGCTGGAAAAAAAAATGTACCGGGGCCTTACCCTGTGGGCCATGGTCGATGGTGCTCTGGTGCTTGCCTGGTACCTGGCCCGAATTTCATGAAAATCTAGAGATGCACCCGGCGGCGACGACTGATCTCTCCTGAGAAACTTGCTCCCAAAGAGGCAAACTCGGCCAGCACCTGGTCAATGAGCAGAGATTTTTCCTTCAGGGGCAGAAACGCCGACTTGAACCCATTCATGATCAGCGTCAGAACATCGTCTTCACTCAGATCATAATTCTTCACAGCCAATTCAAATTCATTGGTCACCGTGGTGCCCGAAACCAGACGGTTGTCCGTGTTCAGCGTGACACGCATACCTTCATCCATGAACCGCAGAATAGGATGACTCTGGTAATCGGGAATCGCCTTGGTCTGCAGATTGCTGGCCAGGCAAACTTCCACGGCAATACGGTGGTCGTTC
>JAOZJV010000021.1 GCA_029935695.1 Candidatus Krumholzibacteriia bacterium
TGTTCCTGCGCACCACCGAATTTTTGTGGCAGGAAGGGCACACCGCCCACGCCACCAAAGAAGAAAGTCGTGCAGAGACTCTGCAGATGCTTGAGGTGTACCGCTGGTTCGCCGAGGATATTCTGGCCATGCCCGTCATCGTCGGTGCCAAGACCGAGAGCGAACGTTTTGCCGGCGCCCAGGAGACCTACTCCATCGAGGCGATGATGCAGGATAACAAAGCTCTGCAGGCCGCCACCAGTCATGATCTGGGCCAGAACTTCGCCAAGGCTTTCGATGTGAAATATCAGAACGCCGAAGGCAAGGTTGAGCACGTCTGGGCCACCAGCTGGGGCATGTCCACGCGTATCATGGGCGCCCTGATCATGACCCACGGTGATGACGATGGCATCATTTTGCCGCCCCGCATTGCCGGCACCAAAGCTGTCATCATTCCCATCTGGCGCAAAGATGAAGAGATGGTCGAAGTGGTCGCCGCGGCAGAGAAAATTGCTGCTGAATTGCGGCCCATTGTTGGCCCCATTCACGTGGACAAGCGCGACAACATGCGTCCCGGCTGGAAGTACGGCGACTGGGAACGCAAGGGTGTGCCTTTGCGTCTGGAAATTGGTCCCCGTGATTTGAATGATGAACAGGTGATGATGGCCGCGCGCCATGATCGCAGGAAACAGGCTGTGAAGTTCGTTGATGTGGCCACTGCTGTTCCCGCTGAGCTGGACCGCATCCAGCAGGAACTGTTTGACCGGGCCAAGCAACGCATGGTCGACGTCACCATTAACATTGACAGCTGGGAAGACTTCACCAAACTGTTCAAGGCCGATGGCGGGTTTGCCCATTGTCACTGGTGTGGTGACGCAGATTGTGAAAAGACGATTCAGGATAAGACCAAAGTCACCATCAGGAATATCCCCTTTGAGCGGGATGAGACCGAGGGTGTTTGTGTGCATTGCGGCAAGAAAAGTATTGGGCGGGTTTTGTTTTCCCAGTCCTACTGATTCTGCTTGCTGATTGAAAGCCCTGCCTGGTGGGAAATATCCTCCAGGCAGGGCTTTTTTGTGGCAGGAGGAAATATCAATGATCAAGCACCGATAGAACTTCCGTTGACTTGACCTCTAGGGCACACGCGACTCCGAATCGCGAATAAGAGTAAGTTCTTCAAGTTCCAGAGGATGCTGAGACCGCACCCGCAGAAAGTGTTTTCCCGCCTCATCCACTTCCAGAGTTTGGGAAAAAGTTCCGCAGCCGCAACCGGAACAATGATCCACCAGGAAATCGAACCACTCATTCAATACTTCGACCCGCAAGGGCACAGTGGTTTCGAAACAAAGATTCAGCTGGTGTATCCCCAATTCCAAATTCCCCAAAGGGATGAAATAGTTTCCTGATTCATCATCCCGATAAGAATCCAGGGCTTCCTTGTGCACGGTTTGGCGAATATCCAGTTCCGCCAAAGGGGGGAACGCGCACTCCTTTTTCATCAGTTCGAGGAGTTCCATCAACTGCCGGGCAAAGTCATCATCCACATCACCGGCATACCGGCGGATATGGGTGAAGGTGGCTTCGGGACCCAGGGAAAAAGTGAGCCGGCCACTGCATTGTCCTTCATGGCAATGGGAACAAACGGTGTTGAAGCGGAGGGTGGATGCTTTGTCAAAAACCGGAGGGTCAGCGCTGGCAACCAGAGGGCTGAAGGCGAGCAGGAAAAATATCCAACGCATATCAATTGCCACCTTTCTTTGATGACTGTGATAAGGCCCAACTAAGTTGAATTTATTCAAGCCGCAACCGTGAATATCAGTATTTCTTTAAAATTTTGGGAGTGCATTTAATCAGGAGGAACGGGGTTTTCTTTATAGTTCTCAAGATAATACAGGGGGTGCCGAATAGAACAGATGATCCGAGTAAATTTGTAGGCCTTGAGTGGGGAGCTTAAGATGTTTGGAACTAATACTCAGCAAATATCCACCAGTAGTCAGCCTTTGTCTGTACGTTTGGCTGCTGCCCAGAGTATATTCTTTATCCTGCTTCTGGTTATTTCCGGGAGCACGCTTATGGCTGTCCGGGCTCAGAAGGCCGATGGTTTAGTGATCAATCTTGCCGGCCGGCAACGCATGCTGACACAGAAATTCACTAAAGAAACTTATGCGGCTTTAGGAGCTCAACTTGCACCGGAAAAAGCTGGTGGCAAACTGGCGCAGTCCATTGGTAAAACGCGTGATATCACTGGCCAATTATTTTCCCAAACTTTAAATGCCCTGCAGAATGGCGGAAGCACCTGGATGAATTTGGATCTCTCTGGTGAAGTGAAAATTCCGGCCACGAAAGATTCCAAAATTTTAAAACAACTCAAGGATGTGGAAACTAAATGGAATCATTTGAATGGGGCTGTGGGTCAACTCGAAGAGAATCAGCGGATCAATCCAAATTCAGATTATTCGGCTGGCCTTGCTGAGGTGCTCAACCACAGTGTGCTGGTTCTCAAAAGCATGAACACCGCAGTGGGGCTTTATCAGGCATCCACTGAAGCCAAAATTGAAAACCTGAAACGAACCCTGTACACATTGGTGCTGGTCGGTTTCGTGATGTTTGTTATTTCAGTTGTATATATTCTACGCAATGTCAGCCGCCCCATGGATCTCATCATCCGGGAAATGAAAAACGGGTCGGCGCATCTGGCTGAATCATCCACAGCCGTGGCCCACTCCAGCGCCGAGATGGCTGAACGCGCCAGTGACCAGGCAGCCAGATTGGAGGAGGCTTCCGCTTCCATGGAAATCCTGGCCGGCATCACAACCACTAATTTGAAGGCAACCCAAAATGTTGAGAATCTGACGAGCGAAGTTCATGATGCATCCACCGATGGCCGTGATGCCATTGTCACTTTGAAAGAGGCCATGGTTCACATCAGCCAATCGGCCCAGGATACGGCGCAAATCATCAACACCATTAATGAAATTGCTTTCCAAACTAATTTGCTGGCTTTGAATGCGGCGGTGGAGGCGGCCCGCGCCGGTGATGCAGGAAAAGGTTTTGCTGTTGTGGCAGAGGAAGTGCGTAATCTGGCCCAACGCAGCGCTGAAGCAGCCGGTAACAGTCAGGCTTTGCTGGAAACTTCTGCTGCGAACGTTTCAGAAGGGGAAATCGCCACGCACTCGGTGGAGGGCGTTTTCGATAAAATCGTTGAGGGTATTGATCACGTTAATGGTCAGGTGGGTGAGATCTCCCAGGCAAGCAGCAAGCAGACGGGCGAGCTTCATGAAATCCGTGAGGCTATCAATCGTTTGGATCAATTGACTCAGAGCAGTGCAGCCAATGCAGAAGAATCAGCTGCTTCGGCTGAAGAATTATCGGCCCAGGCTCGTGAAATTGATGGCGTGGTGCGCACTCTGATGGGGGTTATGGGTAGCCCTGCTGCGGGAATAACATCCTGATCCCAAGCTGTGATTAATTACAAAACGTTGGGGACTGATTACCCCAACGTTTTTTTATGGATAATTCTATCCTGGGAATGCCGTTTCCAAATGCTTCTCCCACCGCGCCAGGTCCCCTTCAATGTCCGCATTCTTCAGCACATCAAAGCAAGAGAAAGTCTCCAGGGCAGTCATGTCAAAAAACTGGAAACATTTGTGAAGCCACATGAATATCCCATCAACTCCACGTCCTTCAAAGAACTGTTCGGGATCTTCAAAAGCCTCAAGGGGTGCATTCCAGGTGGTGGAAATCATATACTTCTTTCCATGCAATAATCCTCCCGAACCATATTTTTTACTCAAATCAGATCGGGTCCGGCCATCATCTTTGCAAAGCACTTCCCCAATACCGGTGGTGAAAATTTCATCGATATATTTCTTAAACGTGTAAGGAACACTCATCCAGTAAACAGGGGTCTGCACTATCACGGCATCGGCCCATTGAAATTTTTGCAGCTCACCTCCCACATCGTAGCCGTTGTCAACGATGCTGGTGTCCACATGATGCCCACCCTCGGTCAATTGTTTCGCAGCGGCATCCACCAGGGTCTGGTTCAGTTTGCCTTCGGCGAATCCCTCATAGCGCTGGTGGGCATTTATTATGAGAATGTTCATTTCCTTTTCCTTTCATGTCACACAATTCCGGATGGCCGGCATGGCTGATTCCTTGTTAAACCGAAGATAGGTGAAAATGCCCCTGAGGTGGTAGATCAGAACTCCAAAATGATTGCACAATCGTATAATTATCAGGAAAAACTCCCCTGTATTGGCTTCATTGCTTACATTATTCTATAATTAGCTGTGAAAAAATTATTGTCCTGTAACAAAAACGAGTGCAACCATGGCCAGAAAAACAAACATCTCAACAGATAACAGAAGTAGAAAACTTGCTGATTTGGTTGGGTCTCTGGCCACCGAAGACGGCCTGTTCGACACCGCCTGTCCTGGCCTGGCAGTCTCCAGAATTTCAACTCCCATGCCCCGATTGCCGATAGCCTACAAACCCAGCTTGTGTGTGGTCGTACAGGGGCAAAAACAAATCTATATTGGCTCCGAAGTCCACACCTACAACTCTCTGAACTACCTGGTGGTTCCTCTGGCCATGCCCCTGGAAATGGAAGTAAAAAAAGCCACTCCCGGCAGCCCCCTGTTAGGCCTGGGTTTGGAACTCGATTTAAAATTGATCAGTGAATTATTACTCAGCGCCGAAGAACCAATTCCTGCCCGTGTTTCCCCCGTTACATGCCCCAAAGCAATTTTTGTATCCCAAACCGTTCCTGCTATTCAGGAAGCTCTGATTCGGTTGCTGGAGCTTTTGGCAAACCCATCGGATTTGCGCATTCTGGGTCCTCAAACAATCAGGGAAATTGTTTACCGGCTTTTGCAGCATGAACAGGGTGGTCATATCCGAAAGCTGGTGCAGAGTGGCAGCAATGGCCAGCGGGTGGCGAGCCTGATCCAGTATCTCAATACGAATTATGGCGAGCGTTTAAGTATTGAGGATATTGCCCGGCAAGCGGGCATGAGCACTTCTTCATTGCATCAGAAATTTCGCGACGTGACGGGTCTTTCACCTTTGCAGTATTTGAAAAAAATCCGTCTGCACAAAGCTCGGGCGGCCATGGTGGAGCAGGGCTTGAATGCCCGCGAAGCCGGGTACCAGGTTGGTTATGCCAACCCTTCGCAGTTCAGTCGCGAATTCAAGCGGATGTTTGGCGCCGCACCCGGGCAATTGGTGAGGAGCTTGTTGGATTAGGCTGACTTTATTTTGCCAACACCACTTTGCCGGTTTGGTGCTGGTGTTCTGTTTCAAGACGGGTCAGATAAATCCCACTGGCCATCATCCGACCAGATTCATTTCTGCCATCCCATTCAATTTGATGAGGCCCCTCATCCAGCCATCCGTGCCACAAAATCCTGACCAACCGGCCATGCAGATCATAAACAGTGAGGCGGCTGTCGCCGGCTTCAATCATGCGCAGATCAATACCCACCTGGGCATTAAAAGGATTGGGAAAAGCTGATAGGGATGTTTGGTTTTCCAGGGGAACATCAAATACCGGCGAAAGAGCAACGCAGGGAGGCCGCATGGCAAACAAAAAGGTGCAGAGGGTGGCCATCAAATCTCCCACCGGCACCAAGCCGTTGGTGTGACCAGGCAGAGGGATGCTCCACTCCAACCAGGGCTGTCCGGGTGTGTCGATATTGTAAATCCACACTCCGGTGATGGTGTTCACCCAGAGGTGACCATCCTTGAGCAGCATTCCCATGGCGCGCGATGGCAAGGTCACCGAAGCGGTCACTACGGGATTGGCCGGCTGGCTCAGGCCAACCTCCACGAGGGTGAGATAGAGCTCTCCAGCAGTGAAACATCGCTCACCTTCAACAGCCACAAACTGAGCTCTCATGCCTCCGCTGACCTGCCCCACCAATTGGGGATCAGTTGGATCGGAAACATCAACAACCTTCAAACCTGAATATCCATCACCGAGCACCAGAAGCTGGTTGTAGAACGCCAGGCCACTGACAAATCCGGGAGTGTTGAGATAGCCCAATTCCACAGGCTGGGTCGGGTCGGTACCATCCAGAATGTACAGCCCATCGAGGCCACTGCCCAGGTACATCAAGTCGTCATCCAGGAGCAGGAATTCTTCTTCTCCGGGAAGATCGAGTTGGGCTGCCTGAGTCGGGTTGGCGGGATCTTTGATGTCCATCAGCAGAGTGCCCGATTGATGAAGAACAAAGAGCAATGAATCTCTCGAGGCGGTGCGGAAGGGATCGTCACATTCAACGGTGGATTTCACCACGGGCAAAGTTGGATCAGAAAAGTCAACCAACTCGAATTGATTGTAATGAGTTGCCAGAATGATATCCGGATTTCCGGTGGCTAGAATTTCACTGGTGGAGGTGACATAGGGAAGCACTCCCACAACGGGCATTTCTTCCGGGTCGGACAGCCCCACAATGGCCAGACCATTGTCCCGGGCAAGAATCAGATAGGATCCTTTGGCGACTGAGTCATGGGCGTAATCACCAAGGTAAGCCAGCCAGCGAAGATTGAAGGGGTCGGATGTATCAACAAGAGTGGCGTCACCGGTGGCGTATGTTCCCTGGCACAGAACCATACCGCCGGTCAGTGTCATTTTGGGCCCGGTTGCTCGTGGGCCCCGGGTCAGGACCGGGTCAGTCGGGTTACTGAAATCGAGGGCGGAAATGTAGGACCAGCCATGGGAGACCAGGGCCAGGGATTCATCTTCCATGAGGCGGGCATCATAAAGATCTCCACCTGGTTGCATGGAGAATATGACCTGAGGGTTTTGTGGCAAGGCCAGATCCAGCCAATAGAGATAACCTCCGGAGTAGGTGTTGAAGCTAACCAGGGCGTTATTATCTCTGAGATCCACCGAGATGGCGTCGACCTGGGGGTCGAAAGTGGCCACCACAGTCATGAACTCAGGATTGGCCACATCAATCAACAGCAGACCCTGGTCATGGGCGGCTACGGCGCAAAGATTTCCCTGCACTTCAATATCCTGGATGGGACCTGCAATGGACATTCGGCCCATTTCAAAAGGATTCAAAGGATTACTGATATCCAGGATGATCAACAGGCTGGAATCGTAGTACTGACTTCCCAGATAAAGACGACCATCACTGCAGGTCATGATGCGCATGTTCGTGGGCAGCTCCATGGTGGTCATCTGCTCTGGCTGTTCCGGATCATTGATGGAAAAAACCACCAGCTGGCGGGCCGTGGGGCCAGTGGCCTCGATGGCAAAGGCATAAGACTGCCAGACATCCACGGCGATGAGTTCATTGGGGCAATCGACTGTGCCGATGACAGGCAGGACCGAATCGTAGTCCAGGCATTCACCGGGTGCGGTGGTTGCGGTGAAAATAAATATGATGAGCAAGAGAGCCAATATGAAATGGCGCATGGTTTCCCCCAGTAAAAGCCATATCTGATAAAAATCAATTGTACCACAGGTTGGGACGGATATCATGAAGATTTGGTGTGGGGATGGTGCGTAAACCTGTGAGGACATTATTAAGTTGAATGTCACCCCTGGTTTACTAACTCAATGGGCAAAAAGGTGGTTGAGGGTTCAATCACGGTGCAGGGAAGAAAATGTTCTTTGTTAATATCATCAAACCGGGCGTTGTTGACATATTAAGATTTGGTCGATATAATAAAAGTATTACAAATGCTGAACAAAAGAGGTTTCGTATGGCGACATTGACTGTTTCCCCAAAATTCCAGGTGGTTATCCCCAAAAAGATTCGTGAATCCCTGGCATTGACCCCCGGTCAAAAGATTCACGCGACTCTTTATGATGGTCGCATTGAGTTAATCCCTTTGCAGGACATGGCCCAAATGCGTGGATTCCTGCCTGGCCTTGATTCTACGGTTCAGCGGGAGGATGATCGCTCATGAATGTGATTGATTCTTCTGCCTGGCTTGAGTATTTCGCCGATGGTCCCAATGCCGCTGACTTTGCCCGGGCCATTGAAGATATTGACTCTCTCATTGTTCCGTCGCTGACAATTTTCGAAGTTTTCAAACGCATCCTCCAGCAATCAGATGAAACAGCGGCCTTGCGGGCAACGGCGGCCATGCAACAAGGGCAGGTGGTGGAATTGGATGCCACTTTGGCCATCAATGCAGCAAAACTGAGTCATGATCTTGGACTGCCACTTGCAGACAGCATCATTCTTGCAACAGCAAAAGCGAGAGGTGCCGTTTTGTGGACTCAGGATGGAGATTTTGAGGGGATGACGGGGGTTGAGTTTCGGAAGAAAAAATAGAGGCCTGGTTGCAATCTGTCATTCTCATATCCGGAACAAAGTTTTAAAAAACGGTTTAATACCACAGAGAGTTTTAAGTCTGAATAATAAGAAACATTTGGGGGATTCAATGTTGCACAGACTGCCGCTGTTAATCTTGTTTTGTGCCTTCATTTCTTCTACTGCTCAAGCTTCACCAACTGCCATCCACAATCCTTCAGAACCACCATCATCCGAGACCTGGTCCTTGCAGGAAGTCTGGCGGCTGGACAATGAAGAAGATGATACGTTGCCTCTGATGGGCATCATCAACCAGGCAGCGGTGACTTCTGACAATCATGTGCTTCTGGTTGATTTCCAAATGGCTCACGTCCTGGAAATTGCACCTGGGGGTGAGGTTTTGGGCACCCTCAGCCGCTATGGGCAGGGGCCGGGAGAACTGGAACAACCCAATACAATTTTTCTTACCGATGAAGGCCAGGTTGGGCTGATTCAGGTGTATCCAGGCAAGGTTATTTTGATTAACCGGGATGATACGCCGGGCAGATTAATCTCATTCCAGGGAGATATTCCCATGGTCCAATATGGAGCTTCATCCCTGGGTGATTTGATTTTCACAGGCCAGATATCCTCCATTGAATCTGCGGGTAGCGGCTATGCCACGCGCTTCTTTCTGGCGCGATATTCCCAAGAAGGCGTCCTGCTTCACACCTATTTGGAGAACACCACCACCACTCAATACGATCCGCCGGTGATCAATGAAAAAGGCCAGTGGTTTCCTCACCAGGGGTGGGCAGTGGCGGGCGACGGATCACTCCTCGTGGCTCCGGCCCGTGATGAATACCGCATTGAATGGCGGGAGCCCAATGGCGATATCCGGCGGGTGATGACACGGGATTTCAAATCTCACGTTCGCACTGATGAAGAGCGGAAAGAAAGACTGGATGCAATGCGAATGTATCGGTCCGGGGGAGAGCTCAAGCCTAAAAAAACCATTCTGGATACTGAACCGGCCATTGAACAAATCCAGGTTCTCAACGACGGCAGTATTTGGGTGCGCTCTTGCTGGTCCGAAAGAGATTTACCAGAAGGTGTTCACTGCCGCTTTGATGTGTTTGACAGTGAAGGCAGGTTCGAATCAGAGGTATCTATTGCCATGGCTGTGGATCGTGAAAAAGACTATTTCCGGTTGTTGAAAGACGGCCGTTTCCTCTGGTCCCGCAATGGACGCAGCGCTGTGGATGCCTTGTACTCTCACATTGAGGGAGGCAATGAAGAGGAAGATGAAGAGGAAGATGATGGCGGGATTCAGGTGATCCTGCTGGAACGGGCGGAGACTGAATAATCCGGTGATAAACGTGGAGGTAATGTATGACCATTGATTTGAATTTGAAAAAGCTGACGCAGGTTGGAGCTGTTCTGCTGCTGACGTTATTTGCGCTGACTCCACAGGCCATTTCGGCTACTCAATCATTGCCTAAGGTTCAGGCGGAAACCCTGACCAGGCTGATTGATGATGGCTGGCTGGAAGATGCCCGTGACCAGCTCTTGCCACTGATTGATCAGCACCCCGGTGATGCTTTCCTGCGCTACGAATTGACCAGGGTCAGCTTGGGGTTGAAAGATTACGATCTGGCTGACAAACAGAGCCGCAAGTGTATCGATCTGGTGGGCGACAATGTGGCATACCAAATCCTGCGGGGGCATGTTCTGGGAGCCATGGCCCAGCGAGGATCCAAGTTGAAAGCCCTCAGCCGCGCCAAAGGTTGCCGGCAGGCCTACGAAAAAGCCATCAAGCTTGATCCTGGCAGTGTGGAGGCAAGGGAAGCGCTGATGATGTATCACATGATGGCTCCGGGTATTGCCGGCGGGAAAAAGAAAATCGCTCGGCAGCAGGCCGAAGCCATCAACACCATTGATCCACTGTACGGGCATTTTGCCAGGGCGCAGATTCTGCAGCATCTGGACAAGGATTCGGTGCGGGCCCGGGAAGAATACCAGGCTGCCATGGATGAATTTTTTGATGACACCACACCATATTATGAATACGCCGGTTTTCTGAATCAGCAGAAGGAAAAAGACAAGGCCGTCAGCTATTATGAAATGGGCATATTGAAGGATGAATCTCCTGCGGGGGCGTTGATGAAGCTGGGGCTTATGTTGTCGTCGGATGATCGTCCGGAGCAAGCCATCGATGCCTTCGAGAGGGCTTTGATTGCTGATCCGGCAGAGATTCTGGCCACCGTGCACCTCAGTAAGGTGTATTTGAACACTAAAAAATACCAACGTGCCCAGAAGTTGTTGACCCAGGTCCTGGCTGAAAATCCCGGCTTTGCACCGGCCTTGTATCAGGAAGGTGTTTTGCTTTCGAAATCTGGAAAGAATCTCCCCAAAGCCGAAGCTAACTTCCGGCGTTATCTGGATTCTCGTCTAAACAACGCCTGGCAACCGCGAACATCGGCGCTTTATCATCTGGCCAAGGTGATGGAAAAGCAGGGGCAGTTCACCGAAGCCTGGGTGTTGGCCCGGGCAGCCAGCGATTTGGAGCCTTACAATAAGTTTTTAAAGCGTGAGGCCGATAAGCTGGAATTCATGGGGAGTGATGACTGAAAAAACAGCACCTGGCAGAGGTTGTCTCCCTGCCAGGTGTCTGGCTGTTGCTCTAATGTTTCACCCTGACGGTGTAAGTCAGCACAGTGGAGCCAAGAGCAGGAACCGTCACTTGCCAGACAGCAGTGTTGCTGGCGGCCTTGTCATGGGGCAGTGATTCTTTCAGAATTTTCCAATCACCAGGAACCGGTTCCATCACCTTGACGGTGACGGCTTCATCCTTCCCGTTTTTGATCTCGATCTGGTAAGTGCTTTCAGTCACATATTCCTGACGTGAAGAACCGGAAATTTTTTCATAGTTCGTCTGCTTTTTGTTGGCCGTGATGTCAAATGCATCGCCCAGCTTCAAACGGATTTTCTCATTTTTGGGAGTGTGATCGATACGATCTTCCCCGATGAATTGAAGTCTTTTCTGAGAGTCGTTCTTATAAACCCGCACGATACCTTTGGGCAAAGGCATACCCAGATTGTTCTTCTCGCTGTTGATCATTTCCACAAAGACGCCGACTTTGATTTTGCGGCCAATTTCTCCCACTTGGCGGGAGTAATAGTGGCTTTGTCCCTGAAGCAGAAATTCTTTGCGGCAAGGCACCTGCAGGGCCTGCATCAACGCCACCTGTTTGGTTTGATTGTCCTTGAGAGTGGTCGGGCGCTGAAGAGTATAAAGATGATACTCAAACATTTGTTCTTCGCTCATTTCAGGGGTGGGCACCGCTGATCGGGCCATTTTATCGGCCATGGCGTATTGCCCGTACCTGTTTTCAGGAGGAGCCTGGTGCACATCTCCGGCCACCAGTTGCAGCTGGGCATTGTGGTAGGCGGCGCCACTTTTGTTGGTCAAAGTGACCCACCCGCTGATGTTCAATGCGTCATCCTTGGCATTGAGCTCGGCCACATAATCGGCCTTCCAGCCCAGGCCGCTGGTGAGATAGCTGAGTTCAACATCCTGTTTCTTTTTGGTGCCGCTTTCAGCCAGCATGGTCAGGGTGGGCCGGTCCCGCAGGTTCTCGGGAACATCGGGAAAAATCAAACGCCCGGGAATACCCGATTCAATGTGATCATTGATCTGCAGGACCACTCCGTTTTGCGCACTGAGAACCGTGGCGGCAATTTGGGTTTCTTCTCCAGTGGTGGGGTGGGTTTTAACCACCAGAACCTCCCGTCCCACATATTTCTCGAGCAGGGCCTGGGGAGTGAGCAGGTCAAATTCAAAATTCTGTTCGAGGATGGAAATGTCATCGCCGGACAGCAGGGCGGTTTCGGGTTTGATCTGGGCGCTGACTTCACGGAAATCCAGAACCTGAACTCCTTCGGAAAGCGTGATGGTGCGCTGGTCTTTGATCAAAGCCAGGTTCTGATTGTAAATAGTCACCGATACGCCGGTTTGATCTTCCAGAGTGGTGGTGGTTCCGGTGGGGGCGGCCCAGGCGGCCTGGGTCATCAGAACCAGGCATATAAGGAGACTGACAGTAGCTTTTATCATGGGATACTTCCTCGCTTGAGATGGGTGTTGTGATTTTGGTTCTACACCGGCCGCTGGTTTTGGTGCCAATATAAGCATGACCGGACAAAGTGCCTGGTTGTGTGATGAAATTATTCAATGACCGGAGCGGCTGCAGGAGGCATGATCCTTTTTAGTTTACAGTTTCTTTGTACGAGGGAAACAAGGAGTGCGCAATGTTTAAGAATATCCGTTTTTCACAGGCTGCCTTTTTGATGATTCTCAGCCTTCTGCTAATGGATGCCACAGGCACCATGGCCGGCAAACTTTCCAAAAAAATTGCCAAAGAGACCAAGGATCTGTTCAACGAAGAAATGCGCACCCTGCGAGCGGACAATATGTTTCTGCCCATGAGTTATCTGGAGGTGGACGGGACGTCCTATGGATACTATTTGCCTCGCCGGATGGTGCAAATGGTGAAGACTGGTGAGAAATTCAAAATCAGGAAACTCAAAATCAAAGATAATATTATCAAGGTGGAATTGGAGACTGATCGGGATGCCCGGTTGAAAATACTCATGTTCGATCCGGAGCCTCAGGTGTCAGCCACTTTGCTCGATCAGGTTTTTCCTCTGATGCTGGCCGATGTTTTTGAATTTGGAACGCCTCCTCAATTCCCCAGAGTGGTGGTCAACACCAGCAGTGGGCTGGCCCATCTGGGTGCCTGTAATCACTTGCCGAAAGAATCCCGGAGGCTTGCTTTTGCTGATGATGTTGCCGCCGAAGCCGCGGGGCATAAGCTCTGTCCGTCCTGTTTTCCCCCTGATCCACCTTTGCCGTATTACAACTACATGCCCATACGCACAGCGGCTCTGGAGGCCACTCGCCTCTATGAGCAGGCTTTCCCCCCTGTCCCTGATCAGGCCTTGCAAGACAGCGTGCAGGCTCTGGGTGAAGCCCTCATCGGGAAATTGCCCTTTGTGGAAAAGGGATTCACCTACAGGTTCCGGGTGGTGGAGTCGGAGGTCATGCAGGGACAGTCGTACCCCACGGGCTTTGTTTACCTGACCGATAAATTGCTTGCAGCGGTGGAGGATGAAGGCGAATTAGCTCACGTGCTGGCTCACGAAATTGCCCACTGTGAACTTCACCTGCCTCCCAACCCGCAAATTCCAGAGCCCAATCTCATGCTGGGCGAATTATGGAAAGACTATTTTCACACTGTCCGCTGGCGGGAAACCGAAGCTGATCTCGTTGCCATCAGCACCCTCTCAAAGATGTATCCCGGGAAAGATGTGGCCGCTTCGGCCATCAATATTTTGAGCAAGCTGCAGTTTGCCAATGAAGCCATCCCTTTGATGGAGGGCAATTCCTATGCCTCGCACCCTCCCTATGGAAGCCGGCTGGAGTGGTTGAAAAATGGTTTTTTCCCCGTTGCAGCCACTCAGTATTTTGAAGCCCGGGATGGGGGCGGAGATTGGGTTTGCCGGGTTAAGGTCCTCGGTGGTGGAAATGAAGATCAAAAAACCCAGGTCATTTTGCTGCTGGTGCAGATGTCTGCCGGTGCCAGTGAAGAAATGAAAGCCGAATCTGCCTTTGTGGACGATGAGTTTGGAGTTGCTTCCGGAGGAGGGAATCAGGCTAAAATCTTCTTTTCCAGCGGCAAGAGTTTCGAGTTATATCCAAGAAGCCAAAACAAAGTCTATCCTGGCGAAATGAAAATCCTGACTTACGAAATCAATGGAATGAAAAAAATGCATTACGGAATTTCCAAACCAGGAAAACCCAAATATCATGATCCCACGCAGTTGGATGGCATCGAACTTTCCGTCCCGGGTAAGGTCAAATGGCATACACTGCCCGTAACTACTGAATAATCAATTGGTTGGGTCCCGCAAAATGCCGTCACCAAACCATACCTCAAATGTGTTATAATTATATAAAAGTAACCCTGTACGGAGGATCAATTGGCTCCAGGCGCCTCATTGTGCACTCAACCACTGTTAAGTATAACCAAAATAAAGGTTTTGGCGCTTTTTGTTTGCCTCCTGCCAGCTGTTATCCTTGCCCCGGCGGCCCAGGCTGAAACTACCATAACCGTCGAGTATTCCTTCCCCATGATATTCGAACACGATCCACCGCCGGACCGAACCATCGAGGGGGCCATCACCGTCACCATCACCGGTGAGGCGGCCATCCGGCCCCTTGAAAACCCGACTTGGTTGACCAAGGTCAGCGATGAACAGTACACAGCCCTGTTCATGTGGAACGACACCACGCCGCGCTTCGTCCAGTTCACCGACAGCAACAACGACACCATGGATGTGGAGCTCTTGCCCCAATCCAACCTGCCGCTGAATCTGGCCAACCATGATGTGCCGGTTTTTCACATTCATACCGAGCCCCAAAATCTCTGGGATCAGGAAACCGGGATTTACGTTTGGGGCAATCACAACAATCATCAGCAAACGGGCGAGTTGTGGGAACGTTCCGCAACGGTTGATTTTTATGATGAGAATGGTGAACTCGTTTTTTCAGAGCCCATCGGCCTGCGCATCAACGGACAGTCCAGCCGCAATTACCATCAAAAAGGTCTGCGTCTGTACTTCGACGACTATGGTCAATACGACATCGTCAATTACGATTTTTTCCAGGGTGGTCCCACC
>JAOZJV010000426.1 GCA_029935695.1 Candidatus Krumholzibacteriia bacterium
AGGTTATGATACTGAAGCTGGTAAACCACGCCGCTGAAAGTATCGGCTACGGCCAGGGACAGATCCGACACCTTCAGCAGGGTCTGATCCACAAGGGGGCTTGCGGGGTACCGGGCAAGCAACTCATCGCCAAAGCTGCGGGCTCGAGGAATATCCCCCACCCGGGAGGACGCGTCCACCGCCAGCAGCAGAACTTCATCGTTGCGATCAAAAGCGGGATAATAATCCAGAAGGGTTCCGGCCAGTTCGAGGCTTTTGCGATCCCGGTGCAGACTCACCTCACGCCGCAAATTGCCGTACAGTTTTTCAGCATGCTCCAGCTGGGAACCACTGAGCTCCTGGTTGGTATTGACATCTTCCTGGTACGATGGAGAGCATCCTGATGCCCAGACCACTGCCCAAAAAGCCAGCACCACAGTGACAAGCCCCAAGCCGCCAAAACGCGCCAAAACCTGTCCCATGAACCGCTCCTCTGGTTGTTATTGAACGTCAAAACCCGCGGACCCGAGAATCCGGCCATCACTATCGAGAACTTTAACTTCCCAGTGCCCTGTCCAGTCCGGCAGCAAACGCTTGGAAGACCAGGTTCGCCAGTTACTGGAGGCTACATTGAGATCAACCCTGGCCATGGTTTTGCCATCGCGGTACCACACATGGGTCACCGATGTGGGAGCCTCAAGGCCCTTCAGTCGGGTCAGACAGGCTATTCTCTCGATTCCAGCTGCAAAAACAGCCGTTTCGCCCACTAATTCTCTGTTTTCACGATCAATATCCGTGCCAAAAGCAATGTCCACACTGGGGACGGCTGCATCCTGTGCCTGGACCCCAAACCCCACCATCATTATCCCCACAACCAGCATCATTCCGACTTTTCCAGAATTTTTCAACATGATCGCTCCTTCTGCCTGGAAGAGGTGTCCAACTATTTCCGCAATTCTTCAATGGTAGTCGGATTCAGTCCACCTGGCTTGTAAAGATTTTCCTTCAGGAAGGTGGCATCTTCATGCAATTCGCTTTCAGGGAACTCTTCAAGCAACAGATCAAGGTACCGCAGAGCCATGCGACGGTCCTGCCAGGTGTCCATGCACACCAGGGCGCACATGAAGAGGGCATCGTCAGCACGATCACTGGTGGGGTAATCGGTATAGATCAAACGGTAATAATCCAATTTCACGCCGGGTTCCGCCACCAGCGCAGCGCGTTGCATCAAAGCGTCCGGGTCCATACCTTTGCCTGGTGTGTAATTACCCAACATCTCCACCGGGATATCCTGGCGGGCCTTGAGCACATAATCTTTAATTTTTCCATCGTAATATGCGGGCAGCATCACGGTTTTAACCTGGTCTCGTGCCTCGTTGTACGTCATGGGCCGGCCTGGGCGACGATCCAGAATTTCCACCACATGCCAGCGATCTCCAATCTGGAAAGGCCGGTGCACACCCTTTTCCATATCAAAAGTGGCCCTGATGAAATTCTGGCTGTCTTTCACATGGCCCACAATCCCGGTCTTGGTGTACCAGCCAACATCTGCTTGCTGCTCCAGGGTTTTCTTGTTGATGGAATAATCCCTTGCAACCTTCAAAAAGTTAAAGGTTGTGGGGGCAGCTTCAATCAGCTTGTAGGCTTCCATGGCCCGCTCAAGGGTCAAACATTCCACGTGGCGGGCGCGGACCATGCCCTCCTGCATGAATTCATGACGATTGTCTTTGAAAAATGCCTGGTAATCGTCTTCGGTGGGAGGATTGTCCTCGGGAATGCCAATATTTCGCATGGCGGAAATCATATCCAGGCGCCGATGGGTGATCAGCGAACGCCCCACCTCCTGCCTGTTTTGCAGACCTTTTTTAATGGCTCCTTCCACCAGAAGAATATCATCGATCATGCCCTTCAACAGCAACATTCGGCCTTCTTCGCCTTCAAAATTTCTCTGGGCTTTGGGAACCATCTCGTCAAAACGCAAGTCAAGATCCTGTTGGGTGATTACCCGATCACCTACAGTAGCGATAACCGGTGAAATATCATTGCCCACTCCCCCAAAAATTGGAAAAATATTGTCTTTCGGGGTCTCGGTTTGATCCTGGCACGCTGTCAGAAACAGCCCCAGAGTTAAAACCAGAACAACAAACAGAAGGCGGCGACCGAAAAACATGAATTTCTCCTTTTGAATGGCTGAACAAAACCTTTAAAGCAGGTCGCTGCGGCCATCACTTTCCAGACGATTGATAATTTCTTTGATGCGTTGGGCGTGGATTTTCCTGGTCACCAGCAAGGCGTCGGGGGTGTCGACAATGATCAGATCATCCACACCCAGCAAAGCCACCAACCGACCATCGGACCGCACAATATTTCCCGTGCTGTCGATGCAAAGCAGGTCAGCCAGACCATTGTTTCCGTCTTTTATCTCACCGGAAAGATCTCCCCAGGCATCCCAGCTGCCCAAATCGGACCACCGGAACGAAGCTTCCAGCAGCGAGAAACCAGGCAGTTTTTCCATGATGGCCACATCCACCGATTCAGAGGGGCAGTCACCATACGCGTTTTCCAACGCCAGAGTAAAACCGTCGGTTCCAAATTCTTTGATGGGAGGATCCATCAGGCGTGCAATTTCCGGCACATGCTGCCCGGCCATGGTGGAAAACCAGAGAGGATTCCAGATAAAAATTCCACTGTTCCAGTAAAATTTCCCACTGCGCACATATTCTTCGGCCCGCACAGCGTCGGGTTTTTCCACAAACTCCTGACCGTCGAGATCACCCGCCGGGTGGGGTTCACCTTCGGTGCGGATATAACCATAACCCGTTTCCGGATGGGTTGGGCGCACACCAATAGTGACCACGGTTTCTTTGGCAATGGCCAGATCGAAAGCCGTTTGCAGCTGGTCTCGGAACAAATCATCATCGGGGATGAAATGGTCAGCAGGCAACAGCGCCACCGGAGCAGCCGGATCAATGCGACTGGCCACCCCCATGCCCAAAACGGCGCATGGAGCCGTGTTACGGCCTACGGGTTCGCAAATAACATTTTCTGGAGGGAGTTCAGGCAAATCGGCCCGGGTGGGCTCTGCCAGGCTGCCACTGGTGACCACAAGGATGCGGTCAGCCCCCACCAGGGGCTCCAGTCGCTTGAACGTATCGCGCAACAAACTGACCCCGCTGCTGAGGGCCTGCAATTGCTTTGGTCGAGCGGTACGGCTCAGGGGCCAGAAACGTGTTCCCCGGCCCCCTGCCATGATGACACATATACCCCGACTGACAGAGCCGGAGGGATGAGTTGAATCAACAGTCATGGATGAGTGTCTCCCCTTAGTTTAGGGTTTGACGACCCAAACCTTGGCCGTCACTTCAACCTCAGAGTGCAACTTTACAGGGATGCTGTAAACACCCAACTGCTTGATGGCTTCATCCAGTACGATCATTTTGTGATCGAACTCAATGTCGTCGTTCTGCAGAGCTTCGGCAATATCCCGAGCTGTGACGGAACCGTACAGCTGATCATCATCGCCTGCCTGGGCAGGAATGGTGCAGCTCAGTTCGCCCAGCTTGGCAGCCAGCTCTTCTGCACCAGCACGGCGCAAGTCGTCTCGCTTGGTTTCGAGCTTCATGTGCTCGGCAACCATTTTCCTGTGCCCATCGGTGGCCAGCACGGCCAACCCTTTGGGGATCAGGTAATTTCTGGCGTAACCACGGGCTACGGTGATGGTGTCACCCATCTCGCCCAAATGATCCACGCTCTCCATGAGGATTAACTCCATCATCAACCACCTTTTCAATATTGCCACGCTGACACTCAGTTAAG
>JAOZJV010000427.1:0-629 GCA_029935695.1 Candidatus Krumholzibacteriia bacterium
ACAATTGTCTGCCCAGACCGGAAGCAAGTCCGACCTTGAAAGTCTGGAAAAAGCGGCCAAGCAATTTGAAGCTGTTTTCATGAACAGTCTTTTGAAAGCCATGCGCCGCACCGTTCCTGACAACAAACTCTTCAACAGTTCCGGTCCCACAAAATTTTATCAGCAGATGCAGGATGCCGAGATGGCCAAAGCCATGGCCACTGGTCACAACCAGATGGGCATTGCCGACATGATTATCCGCCAGTTCAAGAACAACGTTGAAGGTGAAAACAGCGATAAGGTTGAACCTCAGCATCCACCGGTGAGTGCCGTGCCGCCTCAGGCTATGGAGCGATACCGCAGCATGGGGCAGGCCACCGGGCATGTGGCCGATATGGTCCGTTTGCGGGCTGAGGCCAGAAAGCAAGGGACTGCCGTGGCTGACACTTTGCAGCGTTTTGAGCAGCAAATCACCCAATCGGCCCGAAGCAACGGTCTTGACCCCGCTCTCATTCTTGCTGTGGTGATGGAAGAAAGCGGAGGCGACCCCATGGCCACCAGCGGTAAAGGCGCCCAGGGCCTCATGCAACTGATGCCGGAAACAGCCAAAGAACTCGGTGTGAAAGATCCAACCAGTCCATCCCAGACTG
>JAOZJV010000427.1:639-3792 GCA_029935695.1 Candidatus Krumholzibacteriia bacterium
TGTTGCCGGCGGCGCTTTGTATTTATCCCAGATGTTGAAAAGGTACGGTGGAGATCTCGAGCTGGCTCTGGCGGCCTATAACGCAGGACCGGGAAATGTTGATCGAGCCGGAGTCAAAGTTCCAGATTTCAAGGAGACCAAAAATTATGTGCGCCGTGTGCAGGAACGCTTCAAATCACTGGGTGGCACAATAATGGCGAACCCACAAATGAGCCGGCCAATTAAAACCAGTTCCGGAGAGTAGCCATGATCAGTAGAAACAGTCAAAACACTGAGTTAAATGAAGATTGTCGTCTGTTGGCGTCACTTCTGGAAGTTGAGACCCGCCAGTACCGGCGTTTGCTGCGTTTGGCCTGGCGGCAGAATTCTTACATGAAGCGGCAAGATGTGGACCGCCTTGACTTCAACGCCCGGGAATGGTCCAAGTACCTTCCCAAGGCCGATGAGGCCCGTATAGCAAGGGAAAGGTTCATCCAACAGTTGGCCAGTGATAAAAATATGCCAGGTGCATCCCTGGTCATGGATGAGATTTTATCCGCCACCTGCAAGGCCACCCAATCTGAAGTTCGGCGTGCCATCAACGACTTGCGGGCCGTCAGTGTTCGCCTTGAACGTCAGAATGAACTGAACCGCCAACTGGCTGAATTCTGTTTGGATCTGGCCCGTGAAGAAGCGGAAATTTTCCGCAACACGGTTCTTTCAGATCCTTCCGGTTGTTATGGAAACAATGCTCAAAATGCCTCCAGAGGCCCCGGTGGGGTTCTGGTCAGGCAGGCTTAGGAGAAGACGATGCCAGGACTCAACTCCATCATGGACACCAGCCTCTCGGCCCTGTACGCCGCTCAGGCAGGCATGGCCACTTCCGGTCATAACATTGCCAACGCCAATACCCCCGGTTTCAATCGACAGAGTATTAACTACGCGGCCCGCAGGCCGGATATCCTTCCTTACGGTGCCTTGGGCCGAGGTGTGGAAATCCAGGGCATTCGCCGCATCCAGGATGAATTTCTACTGAGCAATATGAGAGTCCAGAAATCAAGGCTGGAATCTTACAGTGCTGTGGATTCCGCGCTTTATGAAGTGGAAGCCATTCTGGGGTCAGTGGACAATGATCACCTTGGCAACGCCATGAATAACTTTTTCAACAGCTGGAATGCACTGGCCCAGCCTCCTATCAATTCCACCCTTAAACAGGATGTGGTCAGCAGCGCCATCTCTCTGGTGACGGATTTCCATTCCATCAGCGACTCACTGGATGATCTTGAAGCCAATATTGAGGTCAACATCCAGTCTGAAATCAGTAACCTGAACCGGTTGCTCGATGGCGTGGGGGACATGAATGCCCAGATCATGGCAGCAGAAGCTAACGGGGAACCTGCCAACGATCTTCGTGATCAGCGAGACTATCTCATCACCCAGGTTTCTGAAATTGCAGAAATCTCAGTTCTGGAACGGGATGATGGCACCAAGGATTTGATTTTGGCCGGACGGACCATGGTGGCCCGGGATATGGTGACTCACTTCGAAGGAAGTTACCAAGAGACCGCCGATGGTACCAAAATGACCATTGTCACCCAGGGACATCATCAGGAAGTTGTTCTTTCTCCTGGCAAACTGGAAGGGCTGATGACCAGTCGGGATGTTCATCTTAAAGATGTTCGTGACCGTTTGGATTCTGTGGCCAAAAACATGATTGAGCAAGTCAACAGCCTGCATGTTCAAGGACGCACGGCCAACAGCAGCGGTGTTACTTTTTTCACTGGTGACTCCATGCACACCATCGATTTAAACCCGGCCCTTAAGGCCAACCCGGGAATGGTGGCCACAGGTGTAACCAGTGCCGAAGGCGACAATTCTATCGCCCTGGCTATTGCAGATTTAGCCAATGTGGGTGCGGGCGGCAGCAGCGACCAGAGCGTGGGTGACGAGTATCGTTCCATGCTGACGGTGGTGGCATCCAAACGAAACAGTTTTGAATTCATGGTTGAAAACCAAATGAATGTGGTTTCCACCCTGGAGACCAAAATGGCAAGCGTCAGCGGCGTGAGTCTTGATGAAGAAGGCGCCAACATGGTGCGCTTCCAAAACAGTTACAACGCAGCGGCAAAAATCATCAGCACCGTGCAGCAGATGTACGACACCCTGATGAATATGGTATAGGAGGTGAACGTCCATGGCATTTCGAATAACTGACAGTTATCTGTCGAATATCCTGGTGGGTGATCTGAACCGCAGCTTGGGCAGACTTCTTGACCAGCAACGCATGGCCGGCAGTATGCGCAGGGTCAATTCTTTTGCTGATGATCCGCGATCTGTGGGGACGATTCAGCGATACAATGCCTTGATATCCAACAATGATGAATATCTGAAAAATGTGACCCGAAGCAGAATTATGGTCGATGGCACTGATGAAGCTTTGCAGAATATCAGCGATGTACTGGCCGATGTACGGGTTATTGCCCTGCGCGAGTCTTCTGCCATCGCCACAGATCAAAGCCAGGCCACCTCCATTATCGAAGTGGACAACCTTGTGAACCGCCTGATGGATGTCCTCAACTCGAGTATTGAAGGAAATTATCTATTTTCCGGTCAACAGGTTAAGACACCACCTTTTGTGCGCAGCGATGACACCGTGCTTTACCAGGGGGACACCAACGATATAACCAGCCGCACCGGTCCCAACAGCACCATGAACATCAATATTCCTGGGAATATTTTCCTTGGAACACAAAGTTCTGCTCTTGGTGGACAGGTTGATATGTCGCCTCGACTGGAAAATACAACGAACTTGTCGGATATCAATTTGGGAGGCGGCTGGTCATCGGGGACGATTTCCATCACCGATGGTACAGGTAATACCTTCCAAGTGGATTTAAGTGGTGCGCTGACCATTGACGATGTGATCACCTCAGTCAATGCAGCCACCGGAGGTGCCGTCACTGCAGGAATCAATTCCAGCAATAATGGTTTGGAATTTTCGGGCACGGGCCCCTTGGTCATTGGTGAAATTAACGGCGGCAGCACAGCTTCTTCATTGGGAATTAACATTTCCAGTAATGCAAGCACCCTGGCTGGGCGAGACATCAGAGTTCAGGCTCTTCCCACAACAGCCCTTGCGGACATCGACAGTATCAGCGGAAACCTCCCTCTGGT
>JAOZJV010000943.1 GCA_029935695.1 Candidatus Krumholzibacteriia bacterium
TTCTGGTTGAAGCAGGACATGGTGCGCGGTGTGCCAGTAATTTATTCCAATTTTGTAGGCTACGATGATGTGGCGCATCACTCAGGCCCCGACACATACGAAGCCCAAATCAGCCTGGCTGCTTTTGATCGCCGCCTGCGCCAGTTGCGGCGGCGGGCCCAGCGCAAATCTCCTATCCGCTATGAAATTGTTCTGCTGTCGGACCATGGCCAAACCCCCAGTGTTCCGTTCCGGATCCTTTATGGTCAGACCATCGAAGAGGCTCTCTCGGAAATGATGACCCGGTCTGCCGGCAGCCGCATGGATGTGGTCCCGGCTTTCGATCCGGAGCTTAGCCACACCGCTTCTCTGCTGGCAGAACTGGACGATGTTGATGAGACCCACCTGGGCTGGGCCGCTGATCGTGGGCGCCGGGCTCTGCGTCGCATCACTCCCGAATATGAAGATCTTGATAGCGGAGACGACTCGCCCCGGGCTGTGGTTTGCATCAGCGGCAGTTTGGCTCATGTCTATTTTGTCGGATACAAAGAGCCTCTGACTTTGGAAGATATTCAGATGGCTCACCCCGGTTTGGTGGAAGACCTGGCCAATCATCCCGGCCTGGGACTGGTGGCTTCCCGCCGGCGGGATGGGGACCCGGTGGCTTTGTGTGACGATGGGGTGCGCAACCTGATCACCGGTGAGCTGGCCGGCTCCACCGATCCGTTGGCGCCTTTTGCAGAGCGGGACCGTTGGGCAGGAGAATTGGCCCAGCTGATGAGCTATTCTGACACCGGCGATTTGGTGATCAACGGTGCCTGGCTGGCCGATCGGGGCCGTATTGTGGTGCTGGAAGAGCAAACCAGCAGTCATGGCGGATTAGGTGGCCGGCAAACCGAGCCGTTTGTTTTGTTGCCCGAGCAGTGGCCCGTGGGGGAGATGGATCTGGAGTCGCCAGAGGCCTTGCATGGGCTCTTGCTGCGTCAAAAGGAGTTAATGATGCCTTATGGGGCTGTTGAAGAGGATTTTGAATCATCAGAAGGTGTTTGAAAAATTTGGGTGATGGGCTTGCGTCTTTGGGCCATGAGGCATATATTTCGCCCCTTGATTGCCCGGTCGTCCAACGGTAGGACAACTGACTCTGGCTCAGTCGATGAGGGTTCGAATCCTTCCCGGGCAACCAT
>JAOZJV010000428.1 GCA_029935695.1 Candidatus Krumholzibacteriia bacterium
GAGCCTCCTGGCCCGAATGCACTCCCACCACTTCATGGCCACGGCTTTCCAAAGCCGATTTGAGCAGCATCACCAGCCGGGTTTCGTCATCTGCAACTAGAATTCTGGCCAACGGCTCGATCCTTTCAGGAACCTTCCCCGTGCACGGGGAGATTGATTTCAGCAAGAGCGCCCGAACCTTCCGGACGATCTGTCAAAGTGAGGCTGCCATCCATATTTTCAATGATCCGGCGAGACATGGCCAGCCCCAGGCCACTGCCTTTCTCTTTGTTTGTCCAGAAAGGCTCAAAAAGATGGCTGGGGTCAATTCCTGCCAAACCCGTACCGCCATCGGCAATGGAAACCACAGCCCTCGAGCCTTCGCAAACCAGGTTCATCTGGATATCTCCACCGTCGGGCATGGCATCCCGGGCGTTGATCAACAGGTTCAGAATGACCTGCTGCAACCGCAAGGGGTCGCCCAGCACCACCACCGGATTCATCACATCGGGCAGAAGAACATTAACACCGGTTTGCTGCATCTCAGCGTGAATCATGCTCTCACTGCGGCGCAGGCACTGGCTCAGGTCAAAAGGTTCAGAGGGATTTTCTTTTTGGGCCCCAAAGGAGAGATAGCCTGTGAGAATATGATCCAGGCGGTCAACCTCTTCAGGAATGAAATCAGCCACCGGATCGTCAATGCCGCCATCGGCCAGAACCCGTTGCAAATGCTGTCCCGCACCGCGAATAATGCTCAGGGGATTGCGAATCTCGTGGGCTATGCCGGCGGTCATGCGTCCCATGGCCGCGAGGTTTTCCTGCCGGTGGATCGATTCCTGGTAACTTTCGAAACTCCGGTTGATGCGGTACAGGAATACACCCATCAGAATCAGAATCAAGAGGACCGCCGCCCCGGTCAGAAGGGCGCCATTTTTGAGCTGGGCCAGAGAATCAAAGAACTTGGCGTTGCCGCTGACGGTGATCACCGCAACCACGAATTCGGCATCGAATTCCACATCGAAAATACTCACCGGAGCATGGGCACTTTTCTGATAATTGCCTTGGTTCAAATAAAGTTGCGTCGAGGCAGGCACCCCGGCCAGGGCCGAGCCCACCGCCCCTGGGTCAAGCTCCCAGAAATCATTGGGCTGACCCTTTTCAAGACTGCGGTCGGTGCTGAAAAGTACCGTACCGTCGGGGTGCATCACACTGATTTCCGCCAGATCCTGCTGCTGGCTGAGACGGATAAAATCTGCCTCCAGAATATCAAGATAAGCCTGGGCAGAATTGTCATCACTGTGTTGCTGGATAAGATCGCCATCAGTGGTGGTGGCCAGGGAGACAGCCACGGCCAACAGCCGCTCGCCCATGGCCTGGTCCAGGCGATCCCGTGAGGCCGTGTAAAGATTGACCAAGGCAAAACTCACAACGGCAATGATCACGGCATAGGCCACGAAAGCCCACACAAACCAATGCCGTCTTCGGGTCACTCTGTTGCCGCCTTCACCGCATGACTGAGAGTTTCACTTTGTTCTTTGGCATGGTAACTGGAACGAACCAATGGTCCCGACTCCACCCATTGGATTCCCATCTCACGACCGCGGGCGCCCAACTCGTCAAACTCTGCGGGCTCCACATACCGGGCGACGGGGTGGTGCTGCTGGCTCGGTTGCAAATACTGGCCGATGGTGAGAATCTGGGTGCCGTGCTGGACGGCATCGCGCATCAGGGCGATCACTTCCTCATGAGTTTCCCCCACGCCCAGCATGATGCCGGTTTTCACTTTCATGTCCCAACCTCGCGCATCAACCCACTGACGGGTTCGGCGCAGGACCTGCAAAGAGCGCTGGTAATTGGCCTGGGGCCGCATTTCCCGGTACAGCCGGGGCACTGTTTCCAGATTGTGGTTCAAAACATCGGGCCGGGCATCAAGAATGGTTTCCAGATCAAGGGGATTGCCCAGAAAATCAGGGATCAGAACTTCAATGCCGCCTCCGGGATTCAGACGCTGAATGTGCCGGATGGTGGATGCAAAATGAGCGGCTCCGCCATCGGGCAAATCGTCCCGGCTTACGGAAGTGACCACGGAAAATTTAAGGTTCAGCGCGGCTACGGTTTCGGCCACCCGGCGGGGCTCGTCTGGATCCAAAGCCCCAACCCGTCCACCAGGAATGTTGCAGAATGTGCAGTGCCGGGTGCAGACTTCGCCCATGAGCAGAAAGGTGGCTGTTCCACTGCTGAAGCACTCGGCCCGGTTGGGGCAATTGGCACTTTCGCAAACGGTGCTCAGGGATGCCGAACGGAGCAACCGCCTGACCTCGTTGAATTCATCGCCCCCGCGCCTTTTCATGCGCAACCATTCAGGCTTGCGACGGCTCGGCAGCACAGGGTTCAAGTCGGTGATCAGGTCGTTTTTTTTCATGTTCTTAAATTTCAGGATTGTCCAAAGTGAATGTCTTGACGGACCGAAATTTCCCCTGGTGGAACTCCACCGTGGAAGCCTCGTGCTGAATATCATGTTCGAAGATGAGAATGTAATCGTCTTCGGCGGCCCTGGTTAAAAACTGTTTTTTCTCGGTGACCGTCAGCATGGGATTCAGATCAAAACCCATGATCCAGGGCACGTGAACCTGGCTGCGGAAAGGGATCAGGTCGCCACAGAAAACGACCACCTTTTCGCCAGTGTGAAACTCTACGATTTGCTGGCCTGGGGTATGTCCATTGACTGGCATGGTCGTCACGCCGGGCAAAATTTCCTGCCGACCTTCAATGAGTTCCAGCTTGCCGAGTTCCAGCAGGCCGTCAAAATCTTCGATGCGAAAACTGGCGCGGTCCCGTTGGGATGGGTTATGAGCCCAGTCCCAATGCTTTTTCTGCACCCAATGGGTGGCGTTGGGAAAGACCAGCTCCAGCCCATCATCACCCTGGCGAAAAACCCCTCCGGCATGGTCAAAATGCAGATGGGTCAGCACCACATCAGTGATAGACTCACGAATGATGCCCGCTTCCGCCAACTCGGCAACCAGATGGTTGGGCCGGCGGTCCAGGCCAAAGACTCCGACTTTCCGCTCATCCCAGCGATCACCAATGCCCACATCCACCAGAATGCGTTGATCGCCGTGATCCACCAGCAGGCAGCGCAGATCCAGATCAATACGGTTCATCTCATCTGCCGGATGATGCCGCTGCCACATGACCTTGGGGACGACCCCGAACATGGCACCACCATCAAGCTTGAATTGTCCGTCGTGAAACGCGCGAAATTCCCACCCACCGATTTTCATGTTCACCCCTGTGAAGATCTGACCCTGGATTGATGTGATCGATCAATGCCAGTGAAGAATAACCCGGCAGGCAGATTGGGGCAACAGCGGGATGCAATCATCCTTTTCCGTGGTAACTCACTTTGATAATGCGTTGGTTTAAATACTCTTTGGGCAAAAACACAATGATGCGGACCGGCTCGCCTTTGGCAACAATATCCCGGCTCAGGGTAATGCGGCTGTCTTTGGTGTAACGAATAGGATTATGGGCATCCCGAATTTCCACGTACAAAATACCTTCATCGCGAATTTTCGTGCCATCGGCAAACTCCACTTCAATGTCACCGGTGCGGCAGGGAAGCTTCACTCCTTTGGCAAAGAAAGCCCAAATCGAAGCCTCGGCAATGCCCGCATCCGAAAGATCCTGGTACATTTTTGCCGCGTCACGGTGCACGGGCAACCGGGAGTTGGCCGCCAGGCTCCTGAATACTTTGGCACGTTCACTGGTGTCGCGCCATTTGGCCAAAAAGCCATGT
>JAOZJV010000429.1 GCA_029935695.1 Candidatus Krumholzibacteriia bacterium
TTCAAGCTGATTCATGGCGTTCAGGTAGATGTTGATGCCTTCGACCGTGTTGTCAGAACATCCCCCACACCAGGACCACATGACACAATTGGTTTCCGGATGATCGCCAAGCCAGGCCCTGGTTTGACCCTCCCAGGCCAGACTGCCGTTATGCCCAAGGTCGCCGCCGGGTTCATGAAATGAAGGGGCTGCGAACTGAGTGGCGTCTTCATTGGCGAGCATGCCAATGCCCGTCATGATCTGGCTTCCATGGGATGTGTGCCCATAGAAGAACTGGAACTGATCTCTGATTTCCTGGAATGTTGTGTTGGGAATACTGTCAAATTCGGCCACGGCCAGGTGATTGGCCAGAATGTTGGCCTCGGCAGGGCCAGTGGAAATCAATGCTCCCACGAATATCATCCCAAGGCACAAACCGATAAAACAATGTTTGAATGCAGATATCATGACCATCCCCCTTTTTCACACCATTGATGCCCCCTGAATCCCAGAAAACACTGAATGATGTTGGTTGTCAAGGGTTCAGCCGATGTTCGCTGGTCACTTTATCGAATGGATACCACTTGACGCCCACCATGAAGGAAATGCCACCCACATCAACTTTAAAATCTTCGGTGGAAAAGTAGGCATCGTCCGTCATGCTCCGGCAATATTGAGCCGATAAATAAACCACGGTATTCCTGTCATCAGCAGCAAACTCCAACCCTGCACCGAGAATGAAACCTGTGGCTAAGATATCATCCGTTTCAATCTGGTAGTCACCACTGATGATCGTATTGCCACTTTCATCCGGGTATTCGGCATTTTCGAACAGCGTGATTTTTGTATCCACAAAGGTGACATCAACCCCGCCGAAAAAATAATACGCTAAATCCGTATCGGGATAGAAAATACCCACCAATTCCAGGTCTCGTTGTTTCCATTCAATATTGAGGCCCTGTTCATAATAGACGAGGCCATTGGTTTCGGAATATATCTGTTGTGATGATTTGGGAATGCTCAAACCGTAAGCAACCTGCAAAGCCCAAGAGTCATTGATCTTGTACCCCACCATGGGCTTAACACCCAATTGCATCTTGTCAGTCCAGGCCAGGCCTACAGGACCTCCCTCTTCAGTGGAAAGCGGTTGGGTGACCTCAAAGTCATAGATGCTCCAGGTGCCCGAGCCTGAAGTCCACAGGAGGTTACCGCCACCGCCGATGAAGAACCCGGAATCGGGGCCGTCAGCCCAGGAGACGGCAGTTGTTACGGTCAAGGCCAAAAATGCTACCCAAAATGCCAGAATCCTCAATTTATTCTCCATGATATTGTTTCTATTTCAACTTTCTGCACCCAGCAAGGCTATCCTTTTAAGACCTGAACTCTGCCTGGTCTGTCCTCGGCTCCAAACAACCAGGATCCGGAAACCAGAATATCGGCTCCGGCCTCCCGGCACAGAGGTCCGGTCTCACCATTGATGCCTCCATCCACGTTGATCAGAAATTCCAAACTCTCGGCGGCACGGCGCCTGTCAAGTTCAGCAATCTTCTCTACAGCGCCCGGATTGAACACCTGACCGCCAAATCCCGGTTCAACGCTCATCACCAGCACCAGATCCAGCTGATTAAGATACGGTAAAATTTTCTCAAGGGGAGTGTCTGGTTTCAAACTGATCCCCCGTTTCATCCCCAGCTCGCCAATGCGTGCCAGGGTGGAAGAGACATCAGCATCGGCTTCCACATGGATGGTTAACCCATCAATTCCAGATTTCGCAAAGGGTTCCAGATAATTATCCGGACGACTGATCATCAAATGGGCATCCAGGGGCAAAGTGCTGAGTTTGCGCAGGGCGCCGCAAATAAAGGGCCCGAAAGTGATGTTGGGCACGAAGTGGCCGTCCATGACGTCCAGGTGCAAAAAATCCGCCCCGGCGGCGGTCATGCTTTGTAAATCATCTTCGAGGCGGGAAAAATCGGCGGACAGGACCGAAGGCGCCACCCAGGCACAGCCCTCAGCGGGACGAGGCAACCAATTCAAGACGTTCTCCTTTGGGAATGCGTTTGCCGGCGGGGGGATTTTGCTGCAGAACCAGGTTGGGCTCCACATCAGAGGTGCGCTCATAGGCCACCGGGGCCAGCACAAAACCAGCGGCAGTAATAATTTGGCGGGCACGGTAAAGTGGTGCCCCTCGCAGGTCGGGCATGCGCACCAGCACCGCCGCCGGTGGCTCGGCCACCACCAGATCCACCACGGCACCTTTGTACAATTCCAGCCCGGGTTCAGGGCTCTGATAATCAACCACAGTTTCACTCACTCCAGCACGCCGGATGCGCAAAATACGCCCGAGCTTGTAATTTTCACGCTGAAGAGTGATCTCTGCCTGTCGCAAGGAGAGCCCGGCCAGATCAGGCAAAGCACCAGCTGGCGGACCACTGCTGGTGATCACCATGACAGTGCGCCCTCCCCGAATTCCTTTTTCCGGAGCAGGGATTTGATCCAGGATCATACCCTCAGGGATGGTGGGATGGGAAACCTGCCGGTTGATCACCACCTGCAAGTCGTGGACTGTCAGTTGAGTCTGGGCACCGGTGACGGTCATGCCCCGGATATCGGGCATGGTCACCACCTTATTCTGGTGAATCAGCTGGGGCAGCACCAAGAAATTGATGCCCAGGACGGCCACGCCGCCCACAATGGCCATGCTCATCACCAGCAGAAGGAATTTCCAGAGTCTCACAGACTAATCCTTAACCAGGGGGTTCTTCATCAGACGAGCGGCAAAGAAGCCATCACCGCCATATTCTCCCGGCAGCCATTGGCGCTGCCAGTTTCCAATTTTATCTTCGGCTGCCATCACATCATCCCGCTCGGCCATCAACTTGTCCAGCACCAGTTCATTTTCCTGGGGTTCGAGACTGCAGGTGGCGTACATCAGCAAGCCCCCCGGGGCCAGCAAATCCATGGCAGCGTGGGCCAGTTTACGCAGAATTCTGCCGTTGCGACCGGGCAGTCTTTTTTCCAGACGCCAACGGCCGTCCGGATGGTGCCGCAGAACACCGGTTCCACTGCAGGGGCCATCCAGTAGAATGGCGCCAAAATGATTGGGGGGAAATGGAGCTTCCAAGCCATCACCCTGCAGTACTTCAATGCGGGGATTGGCCAAACGTTGCACGGTATTTTCCAAAAGAGCCACTCTTCCGGGACGGTTATCCATAGCCACCACCGCACCCTTGCCCGGCCAGGCCGCCGCCAGACGAGCGGTTTTTCCACCTGGAGATGCGCACATATCCAGCACCGGCAAATCTTCCAGTGGTGTGCCCGCCAGTATTGATGATCCAGCCAACAACCACTCGGTGGCTTCCTGAACGGCCGCATCCTGAACAATGAGGCACGAATGTGAATCCAGGACTTCAATCAATTGGGCCCGATGAGGACGATCTTCAGCCCACAGAGTGCGTGGATGATTTCCAGGCCGCACACTCAAGCCCGCGGCATCCATTTCCTCTGCAACACGCACAGGATTTTCAGGGGCCAGCACATGGAAGGCCATAGTGACAGGCTTGTTGTTGAAGGCACAAATTTCTTCGGTGGGCCTTTGGCCAAACCGTTCCATCCAGCGCTTGACCAACCATTGAGGATGGGACTGCCAGGCAGCCAGATGCGCCACTGAATCGCCGGAAAGATCCTCAAATAGGCGTTTCATGTTGATTTCACGCTGGCCGGTGTTGGCCGCATCATCAGAAAGCAGTCGCCGATTGATGGACTGCAGCACTCCGTTGACAAACCCCACCTTGCCCTG
>JAOZJV010000430.1 GCA_029935695.1 Candidatus Krumholzibacteriia bacterium
TTCAGTGCTTACGGAAATAATCGGGTCTGCCTGGGCAGCGGTCGCAAAAGCCGCAACCAAAATAACCAGACAAACTTGGGCTAATAATCTGTTTCTCATCACAATGAGACCTCCCTCAGGACATGTAATTGACACAAGGGGGGCAAATGTGAGATAATCACAGATAGACCGCCCTGTGCGGTTTAGGGAGAGGGCGGCTGGAAACCGCTCCTCTGTGGCGCAAGCATGTCAGGTTCTCAAATCAGAAATGCTTGTACCGGCTATTGGATGTTGGAATCAGCCTCCTCTCCCATTTTCATGTTTGCAGGTGTAAATAGAGTGCGCCCGACGGTAAGGTTATTACCGACAGGCCCGACGGAGTCTATTTTTCCCAGCCCGGGTATTCCCTGGCTGGATTTTGTTTTTTGGAAGTTATGTTCAACAGGAAGAATATTACAGACAGATGGGGCGACACATGAGTGCCCCCTTTTTGATTCAAGACCAATCCCCCGGTCTGAAAAATCATTTAAAACAAAATTTCTGAAACCCAAATTTGCTGCCACAATATAAACCACCACAGCTTTGCCTTGAGTCACATAGTGACAAAAGTCCCCCAAGTCAGGCACAGCCTGACTGATGCAATTATTTGCTTGGCGCGATAAAGTTGTCCCCACTTGTTGGGCTTAGTGGGAGTACCGACGGGCAAGTGTCGGTGGGCGATGAAGGCACTGTATTCGATTTGCTTTATCCTGTCAACCGAAAAACAGATCTTTTTTTAATTCTTTGTTTTTTGGCACTTTCATTCTTTAATATTCACCAATTAAACAAGTATGGTATGAAAATCAAAAGTCCTGCAACTGCGGAAAAAACCGCCCCCACCAACACAGCCCCCGCCAGAATATCCTTAATCTCCCCATACCGAGGATCAATATCCGGGCTGAGAATATCCACCAGCTTCTCTCCCGCCGTATTCATCAACTCCAAAGCCAGCACCAACCCGCAGGCCAGCGCCACCACGGCCCACTCCACTTTGCTGATGCCCAGCCACCAGCCAAGGACAGCCGCCACCGCAGCCAGCACAACCATCACCTTGATGTTGCGTTGCCCTTTCCAGCCTGCCTTCAAGCCGGTAAAAGCATAGGCAAATCCCATCAGAAAATCTTTCATGATTCATTAACCTCCATCAAACGACCGACAGATCCATCTTCGCCAACCAGCTGAGGGTCGGTGAACAGAAGCCAGGTCCTGATTTCGTAATTTTTGTGCATGGCGGCCATCACCTTGCGGTAAGCATCAAGCTGTGGTCGGTAATGGTCACAAAGGTTGGCTAGCACGGCGGAGTCGCCCCCGGTGCGGTTGGTTTTGTAGTCGATGATGTCGATGCGATCCTTGCGGATAATCAGGCGATCAATGGAGCCAGTTGTGCGCACTTCCGATGGATCCATCACCTGATGAATAACCGCCGGTTCGCTCAACCCCCGGCCCTGGTGACGCTCGGGATGGAAGACCCAATCGAATGCCGGATTGGCCAGCACGGCGGCGGCTTCTTCGTACTCCGGACCCTGGCCCGATGGAAGTGCACCACCATCTGCAGCCAACTGAAGCAACAGATGCACCCGGTTGCCCCGCTCCATGGCGGCCTGGCGGTTTTCGCTGGATGGCCCCCCCGCTTTTCGCTCTCCCGTTTCGATGGTCGAGGGTGTTTCCACCTTGTAGCGTGTGCCCAGAGTGGGCGGAGTCCAGAGGGTTTCTTCCTGGGATGGCTGTCCCGTTTCTGAAGCTGCGTCATCCTGAAATTCGTGATCACCGGCGCCCGCCCCGGCTTTAAGCGGCGGACGGCTCAGCCCGGAAGGATCATCCCGGGAAATCAACTCACAGGAACCCGCTTCAGCCGCATCCCGAACCTGACTCATCATGCTGACGTGGTTCTGGCCACGGGCCTTATCCGCCCCCATTATAAAAAGCTGCTCTTCGGCCCGGGTCATGGCCACGTACAGAAGGTTGGCTGCTTCAACGTCCTCACGGCGGTCGGCCTGCCTGGCCACGGCCTGCAACGGATGTTCCTGCCAGGGAACTTCACCCACAAATCTCAACTGGATGCCGTCGGTATAAACTTTTTTAGCCTTGAACAACAAAGGCTCGGCAGCGTCGCGAATCGGCAGGCGCAACACTGATCGACGGCTGGATTTTTTACGGTCCGCATCCACCAGCAACACCACTGGAGATTGCAGTCCCTTGGCCCCGTGAATGGTCATGAAATTAACCCGGCCCCGACCCGATTCTTCAGGCATGACGGCCTCTTCTTCGGTGCCTCGGCGGGCGGCGCGTTCAATCACGTCACTGAGATGGCGCACCGTTGGCGTGCCTGCCACTTCCGGGCTTAAAGCCAGGTCGAACAGGCGAGTCAGATTGTGTCGCACCTGATCGTCGCCCGCGGCCTGGTATTTTTCCAGCAGGCGTCCCTCCCGGAAAATACGCCGCAGGAAATCGTGGCTGTTCTGGCGGCCCACATGATCGCGCCACTTGCTGAGCTGCCGGGCCGTGGGGCCAAACTCAGGGTCATCTTTGAGCTTCAACAATGTTGAGAACAACCCGAAGGGCGGAAGGTACTTACCTTCGTCCGTCAGCCGGTGCAGCTCGCGTTTAGCCAGAATTTTCTGAAACTTTTTTTCACTGAAACGGAAGATGGGTGAGCGCAGCACGGTGGCCAGGGCCACATCATCAGCCGGGTAAACCAGCCAGCGAAGCAGGGCCAGAATATCCTGAATTTCCCGGCTTGCGGCGAGCATGCCACGGCCCGCGGGCATCACCGGAATGTTGAAATCGCGGAAAGCTTTTTCGTACACGCCGATTTCGGTTCGGGTGCGGCAGAGAATGCGAAAGTCGCCCCATTGAAGATCCCGTTTTCCCGATCGGTGGCGTGTCTGAATTTTTTCATCGACCAGTCTGCGAACCAGACGGGCCGCCGCATCGGCAGCCAGCTGATCACCACTTCTATCTTCGTTTTCATCGGGAGTGTAGGCATCCAGCAGAGTGGTTGATCCTTCACCATCTTCCCGGAAACATTGTTGATGGGCCGACGCGCTTTCTGAGTCCGAGTAAAATCCTTTCAGGGGTTGATGCGTAAAAGCGCACCCCACACTGTCCACCACACCTGGCAGACTCCTGAAATTCGTAGGTAAACTCAACGTCCCCAAACGCTCTTCAACTGTGGCAAACAGCTCGGGTTCAGCGGCCCGGAAACTGTAGATGGACTGCTTCACATCACCCACCACAAAAACAGTTTTGGTGGTCTTGTCGTGCTTCCAGGAAAGGAATTCGGTGACAAAAGGATCGATCATTTCCCACTGGTTGAAGTTGGTGTCCTGAAACTCATCCAAAAGGATGTGATTCAGGCTGTCATCCAGGCGGTGAAGCAGGGAAAGGGCCCGGCCTTCGTCGGCCATCAGGCGGCAGGCCATGTCTTCCAGATCCTGGTAATCGATGACCCGGTCGCGGCGCTTCAATTCGTCGGTGATATCCATCAGCCGCACCATCAGCGTCAGCAAAGCGGCGTTCACATGGTAGAGTTCGAGCAGATTGACCATGCGCAACAATGTGAGCATGCCCAGAGATTGTTCGCACACACAAGTGTTGAAAATTTCCCCCATACCCGCTTTGGTGACGCGGGAATGCTTGAGGGTGGTTCCTGTTTTTGTCAGGAAAATCGACTTGATGCGGTCTACCAAATCGGTGGCCCGGCGAGTTCTGTTGACGCTATCCGGGTCTTCCGGATCAGACTGGGCGAACTCCACCAC
>JAOZJV010000944.1 GCA_029935695.1 Candidatus Krumholzibacteriia bacterium
TGAGGAGATGAAGAGTCAGGTGGCGGACTCAACAAATTCTCCTGCGCCAACACTTGAAGGTGAGCTGGAGCGTTTGCGCTGGTTCCCTTTGCCGGGTGAATGATGGAAACTCTTAATTTTGGCAACCGGATTTTGGATTTGCGGCGTTTCCCGCTGCGGGAAAAAGAATCCCTGCGCGCCTGGGATGCCGCGGACGAGCACATCCTGAAAAATATTCAGGAAGAGGCTCCTGCTGAAGGCAGCCGGGTGCTGATCTTCAACGACAGCTTTGGGGCTCTGGCCGTAGCGCTCAATCATCTGCGGCCCATTTTCTGGTCCGATTCGTGTTTGGCGGAACAGGGACTGGCCCACAACCTGGACAACAACGGCTGGGATGCCGGCAGTGTTCCTTTTGTTCCGGCCGATCGCACGCCCAGCGGACCTTTTGATCTGGTTTTGCTGAAACTGCCCAAGAGCCTGGCCTTCTGGGAAGATACGTTGTTGCGGTTGCGTCCCTTGCTGTCCCCTGATGCCCGCATCATCACCGGTGGCATGATCAAACACAGCCCTGCAAGGGCTTACGAATTACTGGAAAATATTCTGGGGCCCACCAAAACCAGCCTGGGGTGGAAGAAGTCGCGTCTGGCCTTCAGCAGCTTTGATCCCGAGCTCTCCCTGCCGGAAAATTTGCCTGACGACTCATACACTCTTGACAGTGGCATGCATCTCAGCAGTGGTCCGAATGTTTTTTCCCGGGACCATCTGGATCTGGGCACCCGCTTTCTGTTGAAAAACCTGCCCACGACGGATTCAGCCTTGCAAGTGGTGGATATTGGCAGCGGCAACGGTGTTCTGGCTTTGGCTTTGGCCAGGCAGTGCCCCGCCGCCACTGTTCTGGGTGTGGATGAAAGTTACCAGGCTGTGGCCAGCAGTCGCCGCAATGCCGAGAGTTTGGCCTTGGATGAAGACCGGGTGAAGTTTCAGGTCGCTTCAGGACTGCAGGAATTACCCGCTGCATCATTTGATCTGGCCATCTGCAACCCGCCTTTTCACCAGGCTCAGGTTGTGGGGGACCAAATTGCCTGGGGCATGTTTCACCAATCACGACGCATCCTGAAAAAGGGTGGAAAGTTGCTGATCGTGGGCAACCGTCATCTGGGTTACCACGTGAAACTCCAA
>JAOZJV010000945.1 GCA_029935695.1 Candidatus Krumholzibacteriia bacterium
TGCTGATAACCAGCGGCACCACAGCTACTGCTGCCAGGCCTTCCGTGCCCATGAATCCGGGGGGCGGTTTGAGCCAAAAGATTCATAAGGCCGTCAAGAGGGCCCCGGCACCTGCCTTTGGGTCCAGCAGCGGGAATGATGACTTTTTCCCGGACGAAGTCATCCCCCTGGGCGACGATTGCATGATTGAACTGTAGAGTTACTGGTGGAGGTAAACAGGCTTCCCCAGAGTAGAACCCTCGTCTGCCGCCGCACTCATCGCAGTGCGGGCAGACGAGCAGGTTCCCGTTTTTTCAAAGGCGAGAAACAATGACTTTGGACACCAATTCGCTAAATTCTGAGATCAACAAGACCCAGGGTTCCGGTCACTCGGGCAAATATCTGACTTTCCAGTTGGATAATACCGAGTTTGCGATCGAGATCCTGAAGGTCGTGGAGATTCTTAAGATGATGGAAATTACGTCGGTCCCTATGTGGCCGTCGTTTGCCAAAGGAACTATCAATCTGCGCGGGCGTGTGATTCCGGTCATCGATCTGCGGCAAAAATTTGGATTGTCAGAAGCCGAAGCCACGGAACGCACATGCACAATCGTTGTGGAGCTGGGCGTAGATCAGGTCGGCATTCAGGTCGAAGAGGTGAACGAAGTCCGGGAGATTTCTCAGGATAACGTCTCACCACCACCCAGCATTGGCGGTACTGTCAATTCCGACTTTATTCTGGGCATGGGTAAGGCCAACGGCAATACGATTATTCTGCTCAATCTGGAAAAAATCCTGATTGGATCTGACATGGATTTGATGCTGAAGACGGAAGTGGAAGTTGAGGATGTACTCACCGTCTAGGAGAGCATTCGGGAACAGCCGGGATCTCGACTTTTTGGGGCTCGGCTGTTCGCTTAAGCAGGTGCGGAGACTAGTAGGATCGAGAAGAAGCTCCAATTTTCTTGCTCCCTGGCCGAATTACAAAATTAGAAGATTTGCTTTGTCATTCTGGAGTTAAAATGAAGATCCTGGTCCTTGAACACAGTCCTATGGCCCGTCGCATCATCGGAGAAGAATTTCTTTCTTCCAGTTATGAAATCATAAATGCCGATACAATCGACATGGCCTTGAATACCCTGATTTCAGTTCCAAACATTTCCTTGATTACCACGGG
>JAOZJV010000431.1 GCA_029935695.1 Candidatus Krumholzibacteriia bacterium
TCAGCCATGCCCGATGTCGAGCTGGTGGCCGTAGTCGACACCAATTTGGACCGAGCCCGTGAAGTGGCCGCTGAAACTGGCACCGAGGCCGTGACTAATTTGGATAGTCTTCTGGGTTTCGTTGATGCAGCAAGCGTGGTGGTGCCCAATATTTACCATTATGAGGTGGCCCGGCCCCTGCTTGAAGCGGGCATTCATGTCATGCTCGAAAAACCACTGACGAACACCCTTGAACAAGCCGATGAGTTGATTCATCTGGCCGCCGAAAAAGACGTTGTTCTGCAGGCCGGTCATTTGGAGCGATTCAATCCGGCGGTGAAGTTTCTCCTGGAGAAATCAAGCGCACCTCTTTTTATCGAGGCTCATCGATTGGGTGGTTTTAAAAACCGGGCCACCGATGTCGATGTTGTTTTGGACCTGATGATCCATGATATCGACATTGTTCTGACTTTGGTTCAATCTCCCGTGGTCGAGGTTCGTGCTGCCGGCTATCGGGTGCTTACTCCCAACATCGACATTGCCAATGCCCGGATTCAATTCGAAAGTGGCTGTGTGGCCAATCTGACGGCCAGCCGTGTTTCCATGAAGGATATGCGAAAAATCAGGGTTTTTCAGGATGGTGCCTATTTATCAGCTGATTGTGCCACCCGACAGAATGTTCTGGTGGCCGGTGACCCCGCAGTGGGACTTACGCCGGCGACAGCTCCCGAGCTGGTGGAACATGGTCCTGCGGACAATCTTAATGAAGAGTTGTTGGCTTTTGTGCGGGCCATTCGTGGCGAAGGTCCGGTTCCCGTTACGGGGCAGGAGGGCAGGAATGCTCTGGCTGTGGCCATTGGAATCAACGAGGCGATCGCCGGGAATTAGTCTCAAGTTCCGAGACTGAACCGATCCTTCTTCCTGTCCAGTTTATACTCCCAGCCCAAGGCCCCCACTGTTACCAGGGTGCCTTCAGCCAGTTTCCCCTCTTTGACCAGCAAGTCCAAGTTATCCGGCCACTGACCAACCTTGTATCGGTACAGGGTCGCCGCCGACCGGACTTCACTGCGCAGTTGGTTTTCCCGCAATAAATCGCCAGCGGCGGTGTCCACTACTGGTGGCACCGACCAGCGCAGCCAGCCCAGTCCCGCCAGAATTACGACGGTCAACAGCACCAGGGGCATCCGGCGCAGCCCTATATCAAGGCTTATCTTCCGTTTATTCTTGTGGTTGCTTTCATCTTCCCCGTCCACTTCCTGGGATTGATCGAGGATCAGAAAACCTTCTTCACACCAGATTCGCAGCAGGGACCGCACCACAAAGCTCTCGGTTTTGCCCTGCCGGATGATTCGGCCCAGGGGAAGCCCGGCCAGAGCCAGGGACATGATGTGTTTTCCGGTGGGACTGAGTGCTTCGTCGGGAATGACCTTGTCGCCCTGGGTGAATGCCAGGCTTTGGCTTGGCAGGGCATCCTGCAGGAGTTTTTCCTCATCCAGGCGCCTGGCCGACTCCATCAACAAACCCTGCACATCCATGGAGATGCGGTGACGCACCCCGGGAGGACAGCCTTTGGTGGTGTTGAAATGATAACTTCCCCGGCGCAGTTTCATGCCGCTGGTAGTCATCACTTGTGCCAGACTGCGCAAAACCTGATCCAATTCAATTTCAGAGAGCAGGTTTTCAGAAACAAGAATTTCCGTCAGATCCAAAGAGCTGTTAAGAGAAATAAATTCAACATGTTTCCACTGGTCAGCAGTGAAAAAACCATAGGCTCTGAGGAAACTCTCCAGAGGATCCCGGGCGTCGGAGCGCCGGTCGCGGGTGCTGATCAATTGACCTTTGTCAAAAATGAACACCATTTTTCGGGTGGCTTCCAGATTCAGAAAACCAGATTTCTGCTGACTGGAAATCAGTTGAAGGATTTCTGCTAAATTAAAGTCACTGAGTTTGCCTTCCAGGGCCATGCCACACCTCCTTGGGATTACTTCAGGCCTGGCCCAACGGCCACACCTGGAATGGGGTCATTATTCATGGGGATACCCGTTGCTTTGGGCTCTCCATTATTGCTTGGATTGGGGGCCCAGGAGAAGCGTTCAGGCATTCCCTGGCGCAGATTCTGCTCATCGAAAAGGGCGATGATGGTGGTGATCAGCAGAAGTCCGGCACCCACCAGAATGGGCAGAGACATCCAGCCGGTCCACAGGTCCCGGGGAAGGGGCAACCAAAGCGGATCGATAGCTTCGGGAGGCAGGATCATTCCCGGACTTTTCCATTGAGCGCCGCTATCAAAAATCCAGCCGGCACTGACGAGGAAGCAACCCCATGCCGCCAGGGAAATGCGCAGCCATCCGGCCACGAATCGTTCGCTGGCCAGGTGTCCGGCACCGGGAATACTGCGTCCCAGGCGCACAATCCGCAGGCTGTGTTTCATGCCTTCGTCCCGGCTGCGGTTTTTCATCAAAGTGGCCAAAACCACGTCGCTGCGGCTGCGGGCAGCCATTTCACCACAGGCGGGGCACAACCAGGCGGCATCCCGCACCCGGCAACAATCCCGGCACAGGGCAAGACCACAGTTTTCGCATTCCCGCGGATCCTGTTGATGGCTCCACCACATGATCAGGGCCACAGCCAGGAACAACGGCACAATCAAAACCAGGAATAAGGGAAGTGGCGGACTTCCCAGAAAGTTCTGCCAGGAGGAAATGGTCACCAGGGGCGGATAATTTTCAGCTTCGAAGGCGCATGCCTGAAGCAGATCATCGTTGGACAGGCCAGGGTACACCACCGGGGAATAGCCCTGGTTGCGGGTGCGTTTGTCCATATGAGTGGGAGCATAGAAACCCAGGTTTCGGGATTTTTCCAGAGCCGCGGTGGCTTCGGGAATGAACAGTTTTTTAAAATAGACCTGGGCCATGTTGTAGCCCGCTTCGCCTTGTTGCGGGTGCACAGCCTGGGCTTGCTGATACCGCGAAAGAGCCTGATCCAGACGTCCCCGGTAATAGGTGTTATTGGCCAGGCCTATCAGTGCGGCAAAATTGTCGGGGTCGTGTTTGAGGACCTTTTTGAAGAGAGTATCGCTGGTTTGGAAACGTCCTCGCCGGGCTTCCTGAATACCCAGAGCCACCCGCAGGCGGGCCTGACGGTCGGCATTGTTGGCCGTTTCCAGTTTTTTGCGCAGGCGATCGCTGATGATACCCGAGGGCTCTTGCAGGCAGGCATCGGCCAGAAGAGTCACTTCGCTGTTGGGGTCAATGGCAGGCGGTGCGAGGTGCAGAGCCGGCCAGGCCGGGAAGACCAGGGCCGTGGCCAGGATCCAGGTGGTGGCCAGCAAACCGCGGAGTTTGCCCCGGGTTTGAATCAGCAGCGGTACGCTCACCAGGGCCAGGAATCCTAACCAGCCCGGGCGCAGGGCCAGAAAAGCCAGAAGAACAAGCAAGGGCAGCCACATGCGCAGACGGTGGCTGCGGTCTTTGAAGATCATGGCTCCCAAATCGTGGGCGAGATTGCGCCACCAACCCAGATAGACAGCAAAGACCAACAGGGTCCAGAACCAGGCCACCAACAGAATGGCGCCCTGATGAACCGGAACCACCAGGTGACCCCGAGCCACCGGCGAAACCATAAGGGTGTGCAAAATCTGGGGCACAGCAGCGATCAGCGTTGGCGTGTCCAGAGTTTTAAGAGCCCGGGTTGCCTGCCACCATTGAAAACGGTGATTTTCCGGATCGATGGCCAGAGCCTGTTTGAGATTTTCTTTGGCAGAGGCCCCA
>JAOZJV010000946.1 GCA_029935695.1 Candidatus Krumholzibacteriia bacterium
CAAACTGCTTTTTGACCTCGGCTTCTGTGATTCCAAACCCCGCACCGGAACCAACGGAAAAATGTCCCCCCGGGAAATGCTGGCCCAACTCATGGATGAAAAACTGGATCTGCCAGGACCCGACGTGGTCTTACTCCAGGCCGAAGTTGTAGGTTACAAAAACGATACGGCCATCCGCCGCACCGTCCGCATCATCGACCATCATGATGACGCCAACAACATCTCTGCCATGATGCGCATGACCGGTTACCCCGCCGCCATCATCGCCCAGCTGCTGGCCAGTGGCGAAATTTCCGCACCGGGTGCCCACCCGCAGGAACTTATCGTTCCCGGTGACCGTATGATTGAACTGCTGCGTCAGCGCGCCGTGGATATCGAAATCACCGAAGGCCAACCAGGAGAACCCGCTTGAATCTGAATCCCAACAGCCACGGAGCAGGCCGCATTCCCTGGCTCATCTGGACGGGTATTGCCCTGGCTATTCTGTTGGTCCACGGCTTGAGTTTCCGCTTTGTCATTGACGATGCTTTCATCAGTTTCCGCTACGCCCAAAACCTGATCGACGGCCACGGCCTGGTGTTCAACATTGGGGAAAAAGTGGAAGGCTACAGCAACCTTCTGTACGTATTACTTTCCGCAGTGGGCATTCGGCTGGGTGTGGATCCGCTGCTTTGGGGACGCATCTGGAGCACGCTGGCCATGGGCGGGCTGCTGGCCATGCTGCCGGGTATTGTCCGCTTGCTGGCCCCGGAAGAGAACGCCCACCGGGCCTTGCCTGGCCAGGTGGCCCAAATGCTGACGGCTTTCACCGGCGCGGTGGCCTGCTGGATGCTGGCCGGCCTGGAAACCGCCTTTTTTGCTTTTTTCACTGTGTGGGCCTGGCGGTCGGCCCTCAAACGACAAACAATTTTGGCCGGTGTGGCAGGCCTGCTGCTGATCCTCACCCGGCCCGAAGGTCCGGCTCTGGCATTCCTTTTTTCGGCCTGGTCCCTGCTGCCATCTGCCGCCTTGAGCACGGGCTATTACGGCAGCAATCGCAAACGCCTTCTCGGCCCCATCCTGCTTGTGGTGGGCACTGCAGCATTTTTTCTGTGGCGTCACAGTTATTTCGGCTGGTGGCTGCCCAACACCTACTACGCCAAAACAGGC
>JAOZJV010000947.1 GCA_029935695.1 Candidatus Krumholzibacteriia bacterium
AGGTCAATTGATTGACCTGGGGCCGGCCGACCGACCGTTAACTGAAGACCTGGAAATCGTGACCGCCTGGATGGAAAGCCGGAGCATTCCTGCCGAGACCTTGCGTTGCCTTGATCCCATCGACCCAAAGGATTGAACATGAACACCGCAGCCCGTTTTCATCAGGACCTGTTGGATGGTAAAATCAAACCCACCCTGCTGGTTCGCAACATCGGACAACTGTGCACCATTGATGCAGGAGAGTCTGATGCAGACGGTCCCCGGCGCCGGGAAGCCATGCAGGATCTCGGTATGTTTTCTGATGCTGCAATAGTGGTAGCCGGTGATTTGGTGGGAGCCGTGGGACCTGAGGCAAACATCGTTGGCCAGCTTTTTCCCGAAGGTGTGCCTGCGGATGTGGATGTTGTTGATGCTGCAGGTTGCGCTGTCATCCCTGGCTTTGTTGACCCGCACACCCACACGGTTTTCGGTAAAACCCGCCAGGATGAATACGAGCGCCGGGTCAAAGGTGAAACTTATCTGGAAATTGCCGCGGCCGGGGGAGGAATCCATTCTTCGGTGAAAGACTTGCGAGGTCGTTCGGAAGAAGAACTGGTGGAGTTGGCCACCGTTCGTCTGAAGGAAATGCTGTCCTACGGCACCACCACCGTGGAAATCAAAAGTGGTTACGGCCTCAGCCTGGACGACGAATTGAAAATGCTGAGGGCCGCGGGCCAGGCCGCTGAAAATGCAGGTATCCGTTCGGTGCGCACCTGTCTTGCCGCTCATGAAATGCCTCATGAATACAAAGACAAACGCCAGGATTATGTCCGTCTGGTCACCGATGAAATTCTGGTTCGGGTCCAGAAAGAGAACCTGGCCACCAGGTGTGATGTCTTTTGTGAACCCACTGTGTTCGACCTTGAAGAGACATTGATCATCCTCAGCCGCGCCAAAGATCTGGGCATGAGTTTGACGGTACACGCAGACGAACTGACTTCCTTCGGAGGTGCTGTTTTGGCGGCGCGCATGGGAGCCAATTCCGCCGATCATCTGATTCGCATTGATGAACAGGGGCGGCAAGCCCTGGCGGCTTCGGATACAGTGGCGGTGATGCTGCCAGGAACGGTTTTCACCCTTGGGCTCAAAAGCTTTGCACCGGGCCGT
>JAOZJV010000432.1 GCA_029935695.1 Candidatus Krumholzibacteriia bacterium
TCTTTAGGATTCGATTCTCCTGAGGGACTGACCATCGCTTCGGGCATGACGGCCAAGGTTCTGGTGGTGGTACCGAGCGGCACCTTGGGAGCAACCTATATTCCTGCCGCTGCGGTAGTGGGCGACTCCAAGGGTGCTTCCAGTGTTTATGTTTTTGACGAAGCCAGCGGCACTGTTTCCGCCCACCAGGTGGAAATTGGCCAGATGAGTGGCAAAAATATCCAAATCACCTCGGGCCTGAAGGTGGGCGACCGCATCGCCATCCTGGGCGCAAAAAACCTCACAGAGGGCATGCGTGTTCGCCCTTACGAACAGTAAGGGGGCGGCAGCATGAATCTGGCAAAAATAGCTTTTGATCATAGTGTTGTTACCTGGATGTTTATCTTCATGCTCATTGCCGGGGGCATAACTTCCTTCAATGGCATGGCTCGTTTGGAGGATCCCGAATTCACCATCAAGGATGCTGTGGTTGTGACGGCTTATCCTGGTGCGTCGGCCCTGGAAGTGGAGGCTGAGGTCACCGATCGCATTGAGAAGGCCGTCCAGGAAATGGGGCAGCTGAAGGAGATCTACGAGTCCACTTCTTACCGTGGTCTTTCCGTGATCAAGTTCCGGATGAAGGACAAGTACGATAAGGCAGGTTTGCCCCAGGTTTGGGATGAACTGCGTCGCAAAGTTGGTGATGTGCAGGTAGATTTGCCACCGGGAGCCGGACCCAGTGTGGTGAATGATGATTTTGGTGATGTGTACGGTATCTTCGCGGCCCTGACCGGTGAAGGTTACACCATGGCCGAGCTCAAGGATGTGGCGGAAATGCTGCGCAAGGAGTTGAGCCTGGTCACCGGTGTCTCAAGGGTTGAATTCTTTGGTGAACAGCAGGAAGTGATCTATGTGGAACCGGATCGGGACCGCATGGCCATGCTGGGTGTCTCCAGTGTAATGATTGCCGACGAGTTGCGGGCCAGAAGTCTGGTTTCCAATTCCGGCAACGTGGTTGTTGGATCGGAACGTGTCACCCTGGACCCCTCGGCAGTCTTTGAAACCCCCGAAGAATTCGGGAAAATCGTGCTGAGCAACACCGCCGGTGGCAGTCAGATTTATCTGCGCGACGTGGCCACGATCAGCCGCGGGTATCAGGACCCTCCTTCCATGATCCAGCGTTTTGATGGCCAGGCTTCCGTTGCACTGGGCATCTCCACCGTTCAGGGTGGTAATGTTGTGATTATGGGTGAAGCTCTCAAGATTCGCATGGCCGAACTGGAGGAGCGCATTCCCATCGGTGTGGAAATTGGCATCATTGCCATGCAACCCGACGCGGTGAACGCTTCCATCAGCGGTTTCCTGGTCAGTCTTGGTCAGGCCGTTGTCATCGTTGTCGTGGTGCTGCTGCTCTTCATGGGGTTGCGCACAGGTTTGCTCATTGGTTTTATCCTGTTCCTGACCATTGCGGGCAGCTTCATTTTCCTGGCTTCAAAGGGAGTCATTCTGGAGCGAATCTCTTTGGGAGCTCTGATCATTGCCCTGGGAATGCTGGTGGATAACGCCATTGTGGTGACCGATGGCATGCTCATCAAAATGGAACAAGGCACCAAACCCAAGAAGGCAGCCATTGAGATGGTGGGACAAACCGCCATTCCCCTGCTGGGCGCCACTGCCATCGCCATTCTGGCCTTTGCCGCCATCGGCACCAGTCAGGACAAGACCGGTGAGTACACTCGCTCACTCTATACTGTTATTCTGGTTTCCCTGAGCCTCAGCTGGGTCATTGCCATGACTGCAACCCCAGTGCTGGCTGCCAAATTCCTCAAGGTCAAGCCACCCAAGGATGGCAAAGTAATCGATCCATACGACACCAAATTCTATCACAGTTATCGGTCATTTCTCACGGGTGCCATTCGGTATCGCTGGGTGACCATGGGTATTGTTGTGGCAATTTTTGTGGCCTCCCTGATGGGATTCAAAACCATCGAAGGGGCCTTCTTTCCCAACTCTTCGCGGAATCAGTTCATGGTTGAATACTGGATTCCCCAGGGTTCGGATATTCGCGCCACCGAGACAGATGTGATTCAGATCGAAGAGCACATTCTGGCAATGGATGGCGTGAAGCACGTGGCCACCACCGTGGGCAAGGGTGCCATCCGGTTCCTGCTCACTTACAATGCCGAAAAAAGCAATAACAGCTACGCCGTGATGCTTGTTGAGGTGGATGACTACAAACAGATTGATGTCCTCAAGCCGAAGATTCAGGAATTCATGGTGGCTAATTTCCCCCAGAGCATTCCTACGGTGAAGCGGTTCATCAACGGGCCTGCCGAACCAGGCGGGGCTGTGCAGTTCAAGGTGATCGGTCCCGACCCGGTGGTTCTGCGGGCGGTAGCCGACCAGGCTCGCGCAATTTTTGAGGCCGATTCCGATGCTTTCGGAGTGAGGCTTGACTGGGGTGACCGTGTGCCCGTTGTGCGCCCGATCATCGCCACCGAGCAGGCCAATTTGGCCGGTCTTTCACGACCGGACATCGCCAATGCTTTGCAGGAGGGATTTTCCGGAAAGACCATCGGTGTTTACCGGGAAGACATCGAATTGATGCCCATTGTGATGCGGGCCCCGGCACCTGAACGCCTGGACATGGCCAGCATTCACAACCTCCAGATCTGGAGCCCCATAGCGGGCAAAATGATTCCGCTGACCCAGGTGGTGACTGGTTTTGAGACCGTTTGGGAAGACCAGGTCATCTCCCGGAACAATCGGCGGCGGGCTATCACCGTGTTTGCTGATGCCGAGTTTGGGCTGGCCACAACACTGATGGCGCGCACCCGGCCCCTGATTGATGCCATCGAGCTGCCTTCGGGTTACGAGACCGACTGGTGGGGCGAATTCAAGTCAACTAATGAAGCTCAGGCTTCTTTGGGGGCTGCTCTGCCACCGTTCCTGCTGATGATGGTCATTATCGTGATCATGCTCTTCAACTCCATAAAGCAGACTCTGGTCATTTGGCTGGTGGTGCCTTTGGGTATTGTGGGAGTGACGGTGGGACTGCTCTCCACCGGTCTGCCTTTCAATTTCCTGGCCCTGCTGGGGTTCCTCAGTCTCATCGGTATGATGATCAAAAATGCCATTGTGCTGATTGATGAGATCAACACCCAGGTTGACGGGGGAGCGGAGTTGTTCGACGCCATCCTGAGTGCAGGTGTGAGTCGTTTGCGCCCGGTGGGTATGGCTGCAGCAACCACTGTGTTGGGCATGGCGCCCCTCTTTACGGATCCATTTTTCGATGCCCTGGCCATGACTGTGGCCGCGGGCTTGACCTTCGCTACGGTGCTGACCATGGTGGTCGTGCCGGTGCTTTATGCCCTCATTTTCCGGGTGCCCACGCCCCGGAAACAAGGTTAGTCATTTTTGAATTTCCGTGGGGCGTTTACCCCACGACGGAGGCATCAGTGTGAATAGATTTTGGACACCGGGTTTGTTGATGATTTTGTCCATGGCAGTGACCCTGCTTGTGGTGGGACCGGCCACCGCGGAGACAAAACCAACCATCCATATTGCGTATCTGCATGACGGACCGGCCGCTTCCTGGGCTGTTGGTCTTCGCGACTCGCTGGCTGGAGAGGTTGAGAAGGTTCTTGTTGCAGATTTTGAAGTGGTCAGTTCACCTGACATGATCATTGAGGCCAGGGCCACAAAGGAGTCATGCCACGAGGGACTGATGACATTGTTGGCCAATAAAAAG
>JAOZJV010000433.1 GCA_029935695.1 Candidatus Krumholzibacteriia bacterium
TACTGCCCAGGTTGCGGGAAGTACTCGAGGCCTGGGGTGTGCCGATTATGGAGCAATCCGGGGTGGAAGCTGATGATGTCATGGGGTCTGTGGCGAAACAATCCGCGGGGAAAATTGACAAAGTCTGGTTCTTCACCGGTGACAAGGATTTCATGCAGCTGCTGGATGATCGCATCGGCATGTTGAAACCTGGTCACCGGGGAGATGCCATCACCGTCCTGAGTGACGAGGATGTCGCAAAAAAATTCAACATGCAGCCCGATAACCTGATTGAGGTTTTTGCACTGGCCGGAGACACCGCGGACAATATACCGGGCGCTCCCGGCATTGGAGATAAGACAGCCGTCAAATTGATCAGGGAATTCGGAAATCTGGAAACCCTTTATGAAAAACTGGATGGCAGCAAACTCACACCCCGACTCAAGAGGGTCCTGGGCGAAAACAAAGAGCAGGTTTTCCTTTCCCGGGATCTCTTCATCATCAAAAAAGATTTAAAACTGGACGTGGATTGGGACGCTCTCAAAACCATTCTGCCTGTGGGCGAAGACGTGACTCGTCTGTTGCAGGAATTGGGCTTGCGTGGGGTGCGGGAACTGGCCGGTAAACTGGCCCAGAGGTTTCCGCAATACGCTGACGGCCATGCCGCTTCTGATTTATCATCAGAGTTGGAACCTGCCGAACCAGTGGTTGAATTAACATGGGCCGAAAAACGTGAAGAACGCGGTTATCAACTTCTGGAGACCCCGGGCAGTATCCAGAAGTGGTTGGCGGATTTGGATCCCGCCGCCCCTTTGGCCGTGGATACGGAAACCGACAGCCTGCGCACCGACACCGCCCGCCTGGTGGGGGTTTGCCTGGCAGGATATGACCATCAGGGCCAGCAATGCGCTCCGGCCTACATCCCCGTGCGCTGGCGGGATGAAGACAATGCCGGAGGGGCGGGTGCGCTGGACACCCTCTTTCCCGTGGGGCAGGAGCATGATCAGGAAGCCACTGTGCGCGAAATTCTGGCACCGGTTCTGGCCAATCCTGAAACGCTCAAAATTGGCCAGAACCTGAAATATGACCAATGGATTCTGATCGGCGCGGGCATGCCCCTGGGAGGACCTCTTTTTGATACGATGCTGGCTTCGTATGTGCTGGACCCTGGACGCCGCGGGCATGGTCTTGATGACCTCGTCCTGGATTTTCTGGACCACCGCATGATGCCCTTCAAAGAGCTTTTTGCAGCTGGTGATCGCCATAAGGACATTCTGGGTGTTGATCCTGATCGTCTGGCGCTGTACGGGGCCGAAGATGCCGACTTCACTCTGAAACTCTATGAAAAACTGCTGCCCCTGCTTGATGCTTCCGGGCTGGGCAAACTTTTTTATGATCTGGAAATGCCGGTTTCGTCAGTTCTGTTGCAGATGGAACGCAATGGCATCATGATCGACAGACCCTTTTTGTCGGGTCTGAAAGATCGTTTCGAAAAAGAACTGGCGCAGCTTCAGGTGAACATTCATGAACTGGCCGGAGAAGAATTCAACATCCAAAGTCCCAAGCAGCTGGCTGTTGTTTTGTTCGAAAAACTGAAAATGAAGCCCATCAAAAAAACAGTCACCGGTTGGAGCACCGATGTATCAGTGCTGACGGTTCTGGCCGAAGATCATGAACTGCCGGCCTTGATTCTGGAATACCGCAGCGTGGCCAAACTCCAGAATACCTATGTGGAAGTTTTGCCCAAATTGGCCAATCCGAAAACCGGCCTTATTCACACATCCTACAATCAGGCGGTGGCTGCCACAGGGCGTCTGTCCAGCAGTGATCCCAACCTGCAGAATATCCCCATCCGCACAGATCTGGGCCGGCTCATCAGGCAGGCTTTTGTGCCCCGGAAACCCGGGAATGTTTTCCTGAGCGCCGATTACAGCCAGGTGGAATTGCGTCTGCTGGCCCATTTGGCCCAGGATCCCGGCTTGCTGGGGGCTTTCAAAGATGGGGTGGACGTGCATCGCCGCACCGCTTCATTGATCGAAGGAGTCAGCGAAGAGGATGTCACCTCAGAAATGCGCAGCAAGGCCAAGGCCATCAATTTTGGCGTGATTTACGGGATGGGCGCCCGGGCTCTGGGCCGGCAGATCAAAGTCAGCACCAAAGAAGCTACCGCTTTCATTGAGACCTACTTCAAGACCTATCCGGGAGTTCGCACGTTCATCGATGAAACCAAAGAAAAAGCGGGCCGCGACGGATGGGTTGAAACCCTGCTCGGCCGTCGGCGCCTGTTGCCGGATATCAATTCAGACAATCCCCGAATTCGCAGTTTCCAGGAAAGGGTCGCCGTTAATACACCGATTCAGGGCACAGCCGCCGACCTGATCAAATTGGCCATGCTGCGCATTCAAAAGCAGCTGAATGAGTCCGATCTGGATGTTCTGCTCCTGCTGCAGGTGCACGATGAGCTGGTTCTGGAACTGCCTCTGGAAAATTTGGCTGAAATTTCCGAAATTGTTCGAAAAGGCATGGAGGGGGCCCTCAAGCTGGATATCCCCTTGCTGGTGGACATGAACCATGGCTCCAACTGGTCCGAGGCGCACTGATGAGAATCTGGGTGGTGACAGGGCCCATCGGGGCCGGAAAGTCTGCCGTGAGTGCTCTGCTCGCTCTGCGGGGTGCTGCGGTGGTTGATGCCGACCTGCTGGGCCATGAAGTGCTGAAAGATCCCGTCATCATCCAATCTTTGACCGATGAATTTGGTCCCGGCTGCCTCAAAAATGGCGTGATTGACCGAAAAAGTCTTGGCGCCATGGTGTTCGGCAATGACCAGGCTATGGATCGTCTCAACGCCTTGACCCATCCTGCCCTTTTGGACCTGGCTGCCTCCCGTCTGGATAAATTAGCAAAAGAAGGCAATCATGAGCTTGCCGTGTTGGAGGCTGCCGTGTATTTTTTGTGGCCGCCCCTGGAAATGGTCGATATGGTTGTCTCCGTGGTGGCGGATGATGAAATCAGAGTGCGCCGATTGATGGAAAACAGGGGCATGACCGCCCATCAGGTCAGCGGTCGCATGAAGACCCAGGAAAACCTGGAATGTTTTTGGAACACTGCAGATGCAGTCATTGATAACAGCTCCACTGCTCAGGATTTGAGCGAAGCTGTGGATCAGTTGCTGCTGGATCATAACCTTTGAAGCCTGGCCTGGCCCGGCAGGGAGATTGAATCGTGAAAGAAATGCTGGAACGCATCGCCGCGGCGACGGAACGCCTTGAGTCCCTCAAGGAGGGTCTTTGACTATCCTGCCCTGCTGAAAAATCTGACCGAACTTGAAGGCAAACAGGCGGAGCCCGAATTCTGGAGTGATCAGGATGCGGCCACCGCCGTCTTGCGCAAAGCCCAAACGCTGAAGCAGTGGACCGTTCCCCTGGGAAAAGCAGCTGACCATGCCGAAGAGCTGGAGTTGCTGGCGGAAATGGCCCAGGAAGAAAATGATCCTGACACTGCCGCTGAAGTCAAAGAAGGACTGCTGCTTCTGGAAAAGAGTCTGGAAAAACTGGATTTCCAGTTCCTGCTCAGTGGTGAGGATGACAGCCGCGGCGCTGTGGTGGAAATCCATCCCGGAGCCGGGGGCACCGAGAGCCAGGACTGGGCCCAGATGCTCCTGCGCATGTACACCCGGTATTTTGAGCGTTCGGATTTCAAATTCAAAACCCTGGATCTGCAATCCGGTGATGAAGCCGG
>JAOZJV010000948.1 GCA_029935695.1 Candidatus Krumholzibacteriia bacterium
TAAAATGGGTTACTGGCAGCCCTACTGGATTCATCTTTGGTCCCCAAAAGAACTGCCGAGGCAAGGGACGCTTCCAAGGGTGGCATCAGAATTTTCAACCGTTCCAGAACGTTGCTGCGAACGGGATGAAGGTATTTTTTAAAGACGGTGGAAATGATCCCCCTTTCCGGCATAACAGCCTCATTCAGGACCTTTCCTTTCCATTGAATTCCTCGCCCGGCCAGAAAAAGCCGGTGGTCGAACATTCCAGGTAAATCTCCTTCCGCGGGCACGGAAATTTTCAAGGCCACAGCCCGAATTTCACCAGGCAGGGGTGGCTCTCCTTTGCCTGAGAGCATGAGGCCATCCCCCCTTTGGGGCTTCTTCCGGGCAGAAGATGCATCATCCTGGTTCTGCACATTGAGCAGGATGGCGGGAATGCGCCAGCGCCCGTCCTGGGTTGTGGAGGCCCACCCTGTGGTTCGGATCATGGATTTGGTGTGGTGAATTACGGCCACGGCGGGTTTCATGAAACCAGGCGCTGTTGCCGAATGACGATTGTTTCGGGTGGCTGCTTCCTCAAAACCTGCCATCAGGCCCAGGGAAAATACCACCAGCCAAATTCCCAGGACAACGACAGGCCTCTTACCAAAAAGCAGAAAGACCGGCATCAGGGCGCTGATAAAAAGCAAAACCCAGGAATTCCCGGCTGTGATGCCGCTGGCCTCAGGGGAAATACCCGCAAACCAGCCGCCCAGGCTGTAGGATATCAAATGAAGAAAGCTCCAGGTCAGAGCCCAGAATTCAGTGGGAGGCAGTAAACAGGAAAGGGCGGTCAGTCGTTGGAGGCGTCGGGCAGCAATTGAATATGGTCGCCTTCGCTGCTCCAGAAATGACATTGGTTGCGGCCCAGATCCTTGGAAAGGAAGAGCATGGCGTCCGCCTTGCGATACAATTCGAAGGCATCGGTTCCAGCATCGGGAAAAGTGACGGCCCCGTAGGAAAAAGTCACACTCAAATTGATGAGTTCGCCCTGGTGAATGATCTCTTCGGTGAAGGGAGATTTAACCAAACGGTCCATCACTTCGATGGCGGCGTCGTGTGAAGTATCAGGAAGAATGAGCGCAAACTCTTCCCCACCGATGCGGCACACATGGTCTA
>JAOZJV010000434.1:0-449 GCA_029935695.1 Candidatus Krumholzibacteriia bacterium
AGGAACTGGCCAGGATCAAATCGGCCGCACCAGCAGGATTGGTCACGGGGTCCAGGTCATATATGTAAGTTTCCTTGAATGAATCGGTGGTCACTTCAGCCAGGGGATCGGATCGGTCTCCACCCACATAGGGTCCCTGCCAACCACTGACTCCCGGGTCGGCAATCAACGCGGCCAGGCCTTCATCCTCGGCCGGAAAACGGCCTGTGTCTTCGTAGAATTCAAGCAAGGCCGTATTCAGGTTTTGCAACTCTTTGATGGTCGCTTCTTCTCTGGTCTTGATTATTTCCTTGAATGCCATGGGCGCGATGGTGCCCGCCAAAATAGCCACAATGGCCACGGCGATGATGATCTCAATGAGGGTGAAGCCCCCGCGACCCGGTCGAACTTGTTTATGGTCGGTCCTCAATGGAGGTTGCCTCCCATCTGCATAATGGGCATGAGCAACA
>JAOZJV010000434.1:459-2257 GCA_029935695.1 Candidatus Krumholzibacteriia bacterium
ACCACACAAACCACAACACCCATCACCGCGATGATGATGCCTTCGAAAACAGTGAAGGCCTTCTTCAAATCCCGGGGAATTTCCTTGTCCAGATATTGGCTGGCGCGCATGAGAGAATTGTCCAGGGAACCGGTTTTTTCTCCCACGGCCACCAGACGCTGAATCAGGGGCGGGAAGGAATCGGCATCGGCAAAACTCTCGGTGAGAGATTCTCCTGTGGCCACGCGGTTGCGGATGGTGGCAATCTGGCGCGCCATCACCTGGTTGCCCACAAGGCCTTGCATGAGATCAAGCAGGCGCAACAAATCCAAACCGGAAGCAAAAATCAGCGCGAATGATTTGGAGAAACGTGACAGGGCGATCTTCTGCAGGAAGCCACCGAGCACAGGCACTTTCAACAGAAAACGGTCACGGTTGTAGGCACCGGAATCTGTGCGGAAGTACATTTTCAATCCAACTGTGGCGGCGGCAATGCTGCCAAAAATCAGCCACCACCAGTGGCCCATGAAGGCGCCCATGGCCATGACTCTCACCGTCAGGGTGGGCAGTTCAAATCCCACATCGGCGAACATGGTTTCGAAACGCGGGATGACGAAGAGCATCATCAACAGGAACAAGCCGATGATTCCCACCATCAACATGGAGGGATAAATCAAAGCCTGGGTGGTTTGGCTGCGGAGATTTTCGTTCCACTCCAGATAATCCACGAGCTCTTCAAAAATCTGGTCCAGATTTCCGGAATTCTGCCCGGCTGAAAGCATGGCCAGGTACACCGTCGAAAAGACCTGGGGATGTCTTGCAAAAGCTTCGTCCAGGGCGGTGCCACTGCTGACATCGCCGCGAATATCTGCCACCACTTCACGGAATGCCCCGGTTGTCAGCTCCTGAAAATCGGCCAGGGCCGACACAGCAGTGATACCCGAAGACAGACAAGTGGACATGTGCTGGGTGAAGTCCCGCAGTTCCTTTTTGCCGGCCCGACCGCTGGCAGAAAACATCTTCCCAAAGCTGCCGAGAGTGGGTTTACCCTTGAGTAGAATCAGCCCGGCCTCCATCAACTCTGCAGCCAGAATCTGGGTGTTCTCCGCCTGGCGAATACCGGAAACTGTTTGCCCGCCTGATGTCAGTGCACTGTAACGGTACTCTCTCATGTGACCACCCGCATGACTTCGCTCAAGGTGGTTTGGCCCGATCTCATTTTGGCCAGGGCGTCTTCGCGCAATCCGGCCTGGCCCATGTCACGGGCCGCATCCTCAATGAGAGAGGCATCTTTTCCGTCTGCAATGAGTTTGCGGATTTTCTTGTCTATATGCAGATACTCGAACACAGCCAGACGGCCGCGGTATCCACTGTTGCGGCACAGGTTGCAACCCTGGCCTTCAAGTATCGTTGCGCCGGCCAGATCTTCGGCCGACAATTCCATCAATTCCATATCCTGGGCATTGGGCTCACTGGGAGCTCCGCATTGATCACAAACCTGCCGCACCAAACGCTGGGCCAGAATCGAAACCAGAGTTGCCGAAAGCAGGAAGGGCTCCACTCCCATATCCAGCAAACGCGGGATGGCGCCGGCGGCGCTGTTGGTGTGCAGAGTGCTGAAAACAAGGTGACCGGTCAAAGCCGCGCGGATGGCCAGTTGAGCCGTCTCCACATCACGAATTTCGCCCACCAGAAGAATGTCCGGATCCTGCCGCAAAATAGCCCGCAGACCTTTGGCGAAAGTGAATCCTTTGGCGTTGTTGATCTGGGCCTGGTTGATGACCGGCAGTTCGTATTCCACCGGATCTTCCAAAGTGAT
>JAOZJV010000434.1:2267-3708 GCA_029935695.1 Candidatus Krumholzibacteriia bacterium
TTACCCGAACCAGTAGGGCCAGTGACCAGAATAATCCCGTTGGGTTTGACAATATCGCGCCGGAAAACCGTTTGCATTTCCTTTTCCATGCCCAGTTTTCCCAGACCAACAATCAGTGCTTCCTTATCCAGAATACGGCAGACGATGCCTTCGCCATTAACCGTGGGAAAAGTGGAAACACGCAGGTCGATTTTGCGCCGGCCCGTGTCGAAAAGAATGCGGCCGTCCTGGGGAACCCGACTCTCGGAGATGTTCATTTCTGCCATGATTTTTACCCGTGTGGTCACAATACCCTTCAGGTCTCCTGGCAGAATCGGACCTTGAACCAGGTGGCCATCCACCCGGTACCGGCAACGCAGAACTTTTTCTTCTGGCTCAATATGAATGTCGGTGGCGCCTTCTTCCACGCCCTGGGCAATCATCTGGTGCACCAGACGGATGAAAGGCGAGTCGCCTTCCCCCAGTTTCACACCGCTGGCCAATGCTTTCTGACTCTTGGTGATCAGATCGTTGATCTCATTGGCGCTGCCTGATTTGATGCCATAATAACGCACGATGGCATCCTGGATTTCACTCTCCGGCGCGTGCACAACCTCAATATATTGGCCTGATTTGCGTCCTAATTCATCAATGATGGCCAGATCCAGGGGATTGGCCATGGCCACTTGCAGAGTGCTTCCCTTGCGGGCCAAAGGCAGGAGAGAGAACTTTTCGGCATACTGGCGGTCCACCAGCTCCAGTTGTGCCGTGTCGACATCCACTCCATTCAGATCCACGCACGCAACGCCGGCCTGGCCAGCCAGAACCTTGGCAATTTCCTTTTCCGAACAAATGCCCAGACGCTGGAAAATCGTTCCCAGCTTTTCTTTGGTCTGACTTTGTTCGCGCAGGGCCAAATCCAACTTATCCGGCGTGATGATGCCGGCTTCAATGAGGATTTCGCCCAGTTTCTTTGTTTTGATCTGCGCCATTGCCTGCCCTTACTGCTGGAACTTTCGGGCCCCCAGGATGACAAAACCAATGTCATCCCCGTCTGGTTTTTCGTTATAAACCCTGCTGTCAAAACTGGTGTTGAAGATCCCGTCCTTACCAGAGGAAAGCACCAGAACGTTGTGGTATTCATTTTCCGAAGTCACCGTGCCGGAAATCGAAGGCAAGGCATAACCAATGCTCACGACAAAAGGCCGGCCCCAGGGATCGAGGGGAATTTTGTCCAGATAAGGACCATTCCAACCGGGATCTGTGTGGGGTTTGGTGCTTTCTTTGTACAGGGGATGAATATTTCCTGACCGGTTGCGACTCAGCTGCTCGGTCAAAGTTGCTGTGTTGCCAAAACTGCTCCACGTATGGGATCCAGCCGCCAAATCAGTCCCGGCAGAAATCCCGGCATTTCCCCCACCCAAATCATAATTGCCCACCAGGCGGAAGGCTTCGGGATTAT
>JAOZJV010000435.1 GCA_029935695.1 Candidatus Krumholzibacteriia bacterium
AGGTGAGGGCCTGATGCCCAAGGGTGGCGAAACTCCCGACATGGGCAGCAATCCTCTGCTGGGTTTCGGTCGCATTTACGCCCGGCCCGAGGTAGCGGTTTTTCTGGATCGTCAGGTTCAAAAGATGATCAACAATCCCGAGTTCACCTGGGATGATTTTATCAAACGGGTGGATAAGGCCGGCGTCACCATCTGGGGCGCGGCCATCGATACTTTGGAAAATACATCACGCTTTGCCATGGGTTCGGACACTGGTCCCATGACGGTGCTGCATTTGTTCGACCAGCCACTTTCGGTGACTCGTCCTTATGAAGGGTACATGGGCAACCTGTTGCTGCCATGCGAAGTGGCGGAAGTGGCCGCTGCCAACTCGGTGCTGGTGGACTTCCACACTCCCCGAGGCAAGGTCATGGATGCCATCAAAATGACCTGGCCCGAAATCAAGAGCGAAAACGTGCATGTGTGGACTCTTGCAGGCGAGAGCCGGGTTCCCCGCATTGGTTCCCTGTGGGATCAGTGGAAGGAAGTGGGCGCTCACGTCATCGAAGACGGATGGGTTTTGCCCACCACCGGAGTGCCTGTCTTTACCGACTCCGGCACCTACGCACCCACATACAAAGTGGGCACCTGGAAGGGTGATGATGGCCAGCTGCATCTGTTCCTGGTGGACGGTTACGCCGCCAGCGCCGAGGCCATGCAGGCGGCCAGCCTGGCTCCCATCCTTAATATTGATGTTTTCCTGTCTCTGTTCAGCTCCAAGTTTGATCTGCCCTGGCATAAAGAGAGCAAGATCATGCGCCTGGATGCTGAGGCTCCCGATTTTGCCGCCAAATTGAACGAACTGGTGGGCAAGGAACTGACGGAAATGGATGTGGTCGATTACCGCGAATGCATCCGCGATGCCCGTGACGCGCACATCCCTCTGGACAGACGCATTCTTGAAGCCAAGGATTTTCTGCCCCGTAAAAAATGGGACGTCATGGCTCTGGCCGGCTTCATGCTCGATGATCCGTACACCGGCTCGCCCGGTGTGGAAAAACTCAGCGAAGATACTTATGCCGTAACCGTGCGCTTGTCCACTCCTCATGGGATCAAGCAGGTTCGTTTCAGCTTGCGGTTCATGGAAGACGAGAAAGTGCGTCCGCTGGTGTGCAATCCGTTGCTGATCAGATTTTTCCACGGTGAAAATCACCTTGACCGTGCCATTAAAATTTCTGATTCCGGTCGTATTCGCAACGAGCTACAGACTCTTTGCTCCGAGGCGTTGGAGCATTTGGAAGACAGCGGCATGAGGGTGTATTTTGACCGTATCAGCACCGATGTGATTTCGGTGGCTGACCAGAAGATTCTGCGGGAAGTGCTGGTTTGGTATAAACAGAACCATCCTCGCTGGTTTGACTGGCTGGAGCTTGCTTGAGACTGATGCAATAGGTTGAATGATCCCCCGGAACTTCAGGGTTTCGGGGGATTTTTTATGAGAGAAGTGAAGTGGGATCTGTTTTAGAAACAATATCCTGAATCACCAATCCAGCCAGGAACATACCAAAGGTGGCCGTGACATGAGCCGCCGAGCCGTTCACTGATTTTCTGAATCCCGATGAATCATTGGTCTGTTCATTGGCCGGAAGTGTCTCAGTTGAAAACACGGTTTGCACTTCCTCTTCAAATCCCTCCCGCCGTAATCTTCGTCTCAACGCTTTGGCCAGAGAGCAACCCTTGATACTCCACAAAGAGCCCAACTCGATGCGCGTGGGATCCAATTTACAGGCCGCGCCCATGGACGAGAAAAGTGTGACCCTGCTGGCATGGGCCTGGCGAATGAGTTCGGCTTTGGCATTGATGCTGTCGATGCAATCGAGGATGTAATCATACTGACCCAGATTGAAACTCTCGGCGGTGGCTGGTTCATAGATTTCATTCAAAGAGGTGATGGATGCGTTTGGGTTCAACAATTCGAGCCGTTTTTTTAATTCGTCAGCCTTGGGCTGGCCCACGTTGTGACAAGTGGCCTGGAGCTGCCGGTTCACATTGGTGGGCCCCACATTGTGGCGGTCCACGATGGTGAGGGTTTCGATGCCTGAACGCACCAGGGCGTCAGCTGCCCAACTGCCCACCCCGCCCACGCCGAAGACGATGACCTTGGTTTGGTTGAGCTTTTTGATAGCCGGGGTGCCGGTCAGCATTTCCAGGCGTTTGAAGATGGGGTCTACGGTCATGGGTGCTCCGGGGTGGATTGGTGGTTGGTTGGGTTGGTCTCCAAGGGGAAGATAAGATGAAGGTTAAAAAGGTCCAAAATTTACGAGTCGTTGAATGATACCCTTTTCATTGAAAAATCCCTACAATTCATGGATAATCAATCTATTAGGGATCATCTGAAAAACGTGATCCAAACCTTTATTATTTTGGGGAAGAGGGCATTTTGAGGGAGTCCAACCCAAACCAGGTCACCATTGTCCTGCGCTCTATGTCGGCGAAGGACCCAGAAGCTGCCGCTCAGCTTCTGCCGCTGCTTTACGATGAGTTGCGCCGCCTGGCCAGTTCCCTCATGTCCGATATCCCCGCCGGCATTTCTCTGCAAGCCACTGCCCTGGTGCACGAAGCCTACCTGCGCCTTGTTCCCAGGGGTGATCCTGGCTGGAATAATCGTGGCCACTTTTTTGGTGCTGCCGCCAAAGCCATGCGCCGCATTCTGGTGGATCAGGCCCGGTCTAAAAAAGCCGTCAAACATGGGGGCGATTTTCAGCGGGTTGATATTGAGATCGATTCCCTGGTTGCCGGATACGGTCCTATGGATTTTCTGGCCCTGGATCAGGCTCTGGATGAATTGGCAATATTGGACGATCGCAAAGTTGAAGTGGTCCTCTTGCGCTTCTTGACAGGACTTACGGTGGCTGAAACCGCCGCGGCCCTGGATATCTCTGAATCCACGGTGATGGGGGACTGGAGGTTTTCACGGGCTTTCATCTTTGATCGATTATCCAACTGTGAATTATCGGATGAGGCCAAGCCATGAACTCTGAATTCATGGCCCGGGCTGAAAGAATTTTCAAGAAAGCAATAACCCTTCCAGCTGGCGAGCTTCCAAATTTTCTCAAAAATGAATGTGCCGGGGATTCAGATCTTGAAGCCATGGTTTCGCGCATGGTGGCCAGTGATGACCAGGGTATGGAAGATTTCCTCATATCGCAGAAACCAGAAAAACAATCCAGCGTTTTTTCCACTCCTGAGGTGGAAGGCCTGTGGGTTGATCGGTTCCAAATTGTCCGCCGCATCGGGCAGGGTGGCATGGGACAGGTCTTTCTGGCCCAGCAGCAGGAACCACAACGAGAAGTAGCTCTCAAGATTTTGCGTCCCGATTTATCAGACCCCAGCCTGAGCCGCCGGTTCAAAGTTGAAATACAAGTGCTGGGCCGTCTCAATCACCCAGGTATTGCCCAAATTCATGACGCGGGAACCACCAGTGATGGCCACTCTTATTTTGCCATGGAATACGTGCCCGGCGAACCGTTGACAGATTTTTCCCAGCGCAAGAATCTGGATCAAAAAGCTCGACTGAAGTTGGTGGCTCAAATCTGTGACGCTGTGCACTATGCCCATGAGCAAGGTGTCGTTCACCGGGATCTGAAGCCAGCCAACATTCTGGTTGTTGAAATGGGTGATGGTTCTTTCCAAATCAAAATTCTCGATTTTGGTGTCGCCCT
>JAOZJV010000436.1 GCA_029935695.1 Candidatus Krumholzibacteriia bacterium
TTTAACAATTCAATCTCTGCAACTAATTTGTCGAAATCTTCCCGGGTGGGGATTTTATCTGCAGGCGGATCGCCGTATATTTCGCTGCTTGAGAAAAACAAGAATCCTTCCACCGGTTTGGTGCTTTCTTTTCTCCCCAACGCGTGATCCAAAAGGGTTCTCAACCCGGTAATATTGGCATCCATTGTTTCGATGGGATAGATGCGATAAAACATGGGAGATGCGATGGATGCCCCGTGAATAACAAACTCGCTGGGCTCCATGGAAGGCAGATCAACAGAAGTAATATCGTGCTCGATCACCTGCAGCCTGTCTTCACTGGACTGCAGCTTTTTGAGCCAGTCGGGCATGCCTCTTTTGTAGTTATCAAGAACCACCACCCTGACACCTTCGGCGCTGCCTCCGGGCCGGCCCATGTGCAGAATTGACTGCACCAGGTAGTAACCGAGAAACCCTGCCCCACCGGTGACGAGCACACTTTTTCCGGCCAACCTGCCGGCTGCTTCAGGGCCCAGATTCTCTTCAATGTGATCCAAGTCTGCCTTGGTGACATCCTGGACATTGTTCATCATAAAACCGACACTCCCGGGTCATGGAGATTTCGAGTTAAGACATGCACAAAAAGCATCCGTTCTCTTACGCGAATGTTAAAAACATTCTACCCAAGCGTATGGCAACAATCAACGACTAAACAGATACCCTGGCCATCCACTTCAGCATCCGAAATTTTGGGTGCTTTGTACCTGAAGGTCGCTTATTATATCCATGAATTCTCCACTTGAAGGGTGTTTCATGTAAATACTGCTTCTGTGCTGTGATAAATGCTGAAAGAGGTCATGAAGTGAACGACAAAATTGAGCCTGAGGCCATCACCAATCCAACGGGTATTGCGTCGCTGTCTCAGCGCTCCAAAGTCGATGTGCTGACGTTGTCAAAAATGAAAAGAAAAGACGAACCTGTTGCCTGGGTTACGGCGTACGACTCAACATTCGCCAGCGTCGCATCGGCGGCTGGCGTGGACATGATTCTGGTGGGCGATTCCGGTGGCATGGTCCAGCTGGGTTATCAGACAACCAACCCCGTGACCATGGATGAAATGATTCTCATGTCCCAGGCTGCCCGGCGTGGCGCCCCCGATGTTTTTCTTATTGGCGATATGCCCCAGGGATCTTACGAAACATCTGGCCGGGATGCTGTGGTCAACGCCCTGCGCTTCGTGAAAGAAGCCGGCTGTGATGCGGTTAAACTGGAAGGTGGCGCCCGAGTTTGCGAAGCCGTCAAAGCCATCAGCGATGCCGGTATTCTTGTGATGGGACACCTGGGTCTGACACCCCAAAGCGCTTCATCGTTCGGCGGCTATCGGGTTCAGGGAAAAACAGCTGACAGTTTTGAACTGATTATTGAAGATGCCTTTGCCTTGCAGGAGGCCGGAGCTTTCTCGATTCTGTTGGAAGCAATGCCCGCGGAACCCGCCGGACAAGTGGCCAAACAACTGGATATTCCAGTTTACGGCATCGGGGCCGGAAACCAGGTCGACGGCCAATTGGTGATCATGCATGACCTTCTGGGATTGTTCAAAGAGTTCAGGCCATGGTTTGCGAAATGTTACATTCCCGAGGTCATCACCCAGTTCTCCGACTACATCGCCACCCTAGGTGACGTAAAAAAAGTTGGCAGGGAATTCAGAACAGATGGTCTTTCAACTCTGGCCGAAATGTCTGTTGCCCGCTATGTGGAAGAAGTCAAAAACGGCCAATTCCCCCAGAAAGATTACATGTATTCCGTCTCTGCAGAGAACCTGGCCAAACTTAAGAAATCCAAAAAATGGAAGAGCAAATCATGAAGTCATCGGATTACATCGTTAGTTTTCTGGGTGACTTGGGCACGGAAAAAGTCTTTGCGTTCACCGGTGGCGCCATCAGCCACATTATTGATTCTTTCCGAAATTATCGGGACCAAATCGACTACATTTGCGTGCAGAACGAACAGGTGGGCGCCATGGCCGCTGAAGCCTATTCCCGGACCACCGGCAAAATGGGCGTGACTCTCGGCACAAGCGGACCCGGCGCCACCAACATGATCACTGGCATTGCAGGCGCCTGGTACGATTGCATCCCGGCCCTTTATCTGGTTGGGCAGGTTCGCACGTGGGAAATGAAAGGTGAAGACGGCCTCCTGCAACGGGGATTTCAGGAATTGGACATTGTCAGTTCAGTGGCAAAAATCACCAAATATGCCGTCACCATTACCGATGCCGCCGACATCAGATACGAATTTGAAAAGGCCATGTATATGGCCCGGGAAGGACGGCCCGGACCCGTACTGATTGACCTTCCCATGGATATGCAATGGGCGGATATTGATCCGGATGAATTAAGATCGTTTGATCCTTCTGATCTTGATGATGAACTTCCCGATTTGGACATGACAGAATTTGCCAAAGCACTGAAAAAATCAAAGCGTCCCCTGGTTGTTTGCGGCGGTGGTGTCCGTCATGGCAAGGCATCCGGAAAACTTTTGAACTTTCTGGAAAAAACAGGAATCCCTGCCATCACCACTTATGCAGGATTGGATATTCTGCCCCACGACCACCAATGCAACGGTGGCGTCATGGGACAGTTCGGGATGTTCGGAGCCAATTTCGTCACTGGCCAGGCCGATCTCATCCTGACTCTCGGTGCCAGAAATTCCATCAAGCAAGTGGGCAACACCCCCAATGAATTTGCCCCCCAGGCCACAAAAATCGCCGTCAATCTCGACAACGGAGAACTTGTGGACGGGCGGGTGCCCATGGATATCTGCATCAACGCCGATATTGGCGATTTTCTGGATCTTGCCTCTGAAATTGATTACCTGAGCGATAACCGGTGGTGCAGTTACGTTGCCGAAATGCGCGAAAAGCACCAGGAGCCCTGGCAAGTTGATGAGACAGCGGGATTTGTCGATCCCTATCATTTCATCACCCAGCTTTCAAAACGTCTGGATGATGATGCCATTGTCATTCCCGATGTGGGCCAAAACGTGATCTACACCTGCCAGGCCATTCGGCTTTCGGGCAGGCAGCGCTTGTTCTCATCATGGGGAAATTCGCCCATGGGATTTTCAATGCCCGCGGCCATTGGCGCCCAGACGGGCAATCCGGATCGTCAAATTGTCTGCATCATTGGTGATGGCGGGCTTCAGGTGAACATCCAGGATCTGCAGACCATCAAGGCGTACAACCTCCCCATCAAAATCTTCCTGTTCAACAACAGTTGTTACGCCACCATTCATGAATTTCAGGATCCAAACTTTGAGGGCCGTTACGAAGCCACCGACGCGGATCACGGATACACGCACCCTGATTTTTCCAAAGTGATCGAAGCCTTTGGTCTTAATTACACGCGTATTGAAAGCAACGATTGCGCTGCGGGTATTGCCGAAGTTCTGGCCCACGAAGGGTCCATCATTTGCGAGCTGCCCATCAACAGCAAATTCCGGGTCACCGGTGTTCTGGCCGGAGCTGACCCGCTGCATGTGCCATCACGCGAAGTCGGATTGGTTGCATTCGACCAATGGAAAAGTGGGGCCGAATAATGAGTCAAAAGCATGAACTTGCAGGCAAGGTCGCGTTGGTCACCGGAGGCAGCAGGGGCATTGGCCGGGCCGTTGCCCTGGAGCTGGGAAATCTCGGCGCTGCCGTCATGCTGACTTATCACT
>JAOZJV010000949.1 GCA_029935695.1 Candidatus Krumholzibacteriia bacterium
TGGAGTGTACCCAGTAGCGTGACAGTGAGTTTTTTGATAACTGATTGAACAGGCAGAGGTTAGTGTGTTTTGTAGCTTGGAACTTCTGTCTAGAAACCCACGTCCTTTGGACGTGGTCAGAGTCTGAAGGCTTTGCCTGAAGACCGGCCCATGCACATTCCCCTATACTTGAGTTGTTCCGCAACATCAAGAAGGGAGGAGCCCATGAGCCGGTTCCGAAAGTTAACACATGCCATCTGGCATTGCTTGTACCATATCGTATGGACCCCAAAATATCGGTTTCGGGTCCTGCAAGGACCCGTCCGACAGGAGGTTTACAACTGCATTCAACTCTTCCTCAGCCGGAAGGGATGCGAGGCTGTGGAGTTGAATGTGCAACCTGATCACGTCCACCTGGTGGTGTTTGTGCCGCCAAAAGTTTCAATTTCCGATCTGATGGGAATTGTAAAAGGGAGGACGGCAATCCGGGTGTTCAAACAGTTCCCGCACCTGAAGCAGAAGCCCTATTGGGGTAATCATTTTTGGGCGCCAGGATACTGTGTTGATACAGTAGGGTTGAACGAGGAAATGATCTGCAGGTACGTGAAGCACCAAGAAAAGCGCGAGCGCCATCAGGAACAGATGGAGTTCAAATACAAATAGCAAAAGAATGCGGGACGTTGGCTTGCCCCCGTTGGGGGCAAGCTCTCAGCCCCCCTAGGGGGGGCAAAAGCAAGACCACGTCCTTTGGGCGTGGTTGTTTATGTTTCTTAAATCGAGCATTATTTGCTTCAAGAAACTCTCCGTATGACGCCCAGAAGGCAATCCTATTCACATTTGCCGGTGATTGATGACTGGCCTTGGCCGCCTCTTTTACTGATTTAGACCAGTCATTAGGCTTTGCTACGAGATTGAATTTCGGTGCAGGCTCGGATTGGCCTATTCGCCAGACTTCGATTTCAAGGCCAAAGAAACTGAATCCTTCGTCGGTAATCCGATTCAGCCAATCAAGTGACGCACGGTGCTCTTCAGTGAACCGCTCAGCAATCCAAATAATGGTAACCGCATCTAGGCCCGCAGCGTAAACCATGGTTTGGCCAAGATGAGAATGGTCGGTCCTCTCAAGTTGGTTTTCAATAATAACCAGTTCGTCAGTT
>JAOZJV010000437.1 GCA_029935695.1 Candidatus Krumholzibacteriia bacterium
CGTCACACGGCTGTTGCAAACGGAATAATGTCCCCTTCCCTGCGGGATATCCTGAACAATGCCGACAGTTTTTCCGTTTTGATCTGGGCTGCGCTGACGGGTGCGGTGATGGCCGTACTGCTGGCTTTTTTCAGTGGTCGTCTCTCATTGCGTGAGGCCCTTGAAGGTTATCTCGATGGTGCCAAAGCCATGGTGATTGCCGTGACCATTCTGGTGCTGGCCTGGAGCTTAAGTGCCGTATGCGAACAACTGGACACGGCGGGATTTTTGGTTTCGGTCAGCCAGCAGGTGTTGTCGGCCCGCCTGCTTCCCATGGTTGTTTTTGTTCTGGCCGCCGCGGTGAGCTTTGCCACTGGCACCAGTTGGGGCACCATGGCCATCCTGATGCCTCTGGTGTACCCTCTGGGTTTGGAACTCCCGGTATCTGCCGGGTTATCAATGGCAGTGGCCACCCACATTCACCTGGCCTCCATCAGCGCGGTGCTGGCCGGGGCTGTCTTTGGGGATCATTGTTCGCCCATTTCCGACACCACCATCATGTCGTCCCTGGCCTGTGGTTCGGATCATGTGGATCACGTGCGAACCCAATTGCCTTATGCCCTGACAGTGGGGTTGGTCACGGTTCTGTGCGGTTACCTGCCGGTGGGCTTTGGCGTGTCTCCCTGGATCTCTCTGGTCCTGGGAATGGGGCTCATCAGCCTGTTGGTGTGGCGGCTTGGTGGCAAACCCGAACTGGCCTCAGGGAGCGATGGACCGTAATATTATGCAGGAAACGAAAATAGAAAACAGAACCTCTCAGGAGTGAACATGTCCAGATTCTTATTTTTGATGCCGGTGCTGCTGCTTCTTGCATCCTGCAGCAGTGATAAAATCATCTTCCTTTATCCGGACGAACAAATGAACATGTCTTTGCGCAACATGGTCACGCCAACTGTGTATATTGAAGAAATCACCGATATGCGGTCCATGGAGCAGCGCGCAGGCGAGGGACATTTTTTTGATATCAAATTCCCCAATGATGAATCCTGGTACCGGCCCGTCACCGAAATTTATGCCGAAGCCCTGGTCCAGGATGTGCGCCAAACGGAGCTGGTTGAAATTGTCTCCCTGCGCAGTGAAGCCGATTACATTCTGACGGCCGATGTCCTGTCCATGGGGTGCCAGTTCAAGCGGTCCATCGCCTCGTTCCTGATTCCCACGGCTGTGGGCATGGGGGCGGGGGTAGCCATTGGCGAAGATACCTCTTCCAAGGTGAGCACGGGAGTGGCACTGAGTTTGCTAGCAATATTAGCGATCCCCATGCCTGCGCACAGTGAGGCGGAAGCCGAAGTGCGTTTGACCCTGAAAACTCCTCAGGGTGATATTCTGTGGCAAAAATCCTGTTTGGGGACGTATGAAGACAAAGTTTACGCTACGGCCACAGCGCGTCAGGATCAGGAGTATGTGGACGAATTTCTCACCGTGGCTGTCAAACGGTGCAATGCCTGTCTGGTGGGCCAAATGCGGCAGGCACTCATCGAGCTGGCCAGTGATTCCAAATAAGGATGGTATTGTGCGTTTTTCAGTGATTTTTTCCATAATGTTGAGTGTTTGTTTGTCGCTTACCGGCGTTCAGGGCACCATGGCTGCCAATGTCCACGGCGCCCCTGTGGTGGTCGATGTGGAAGAAATCAACACCCGCATTGGCAACGCTATTGCCAGTGATGAACAATGGCCTACCGATGCTTTGGAAGTAACCAAGGTCATTTTTGGCAGAGAGCCGCTGAATTTTATCCCCATGAGTGAAGATCAACTGCAGTGCACCAACAATGAGAAACTGGTCACTGTGGTGATCATGCGCGGTGGTTTTTCGGGGAATTGGGGATCTGGTGACTGGGTTGAAATTCACTACCGCCAGGAGCCGGACGGCACCCTGCGCCTTTGTTATATTTTACCCATGAACAAAACAGGTGCCCGGACCCGCGATCCGCAGAGTCCTCTCAAAGTCAGACCAACGGTTCACCGGGTGGAGTAGATTTCAACCTCCTGATTTTTTGACGACCCAGCCTCTGGTGCTCAATTCTTTCACCAGTGCGTCCCGATGATCCCCCTGAATTTCAATGATACCATCTTTGACTGTGCCACCTGATCCACACCGCTGCTTCAGGGTTTTGGCCAGATCCTTCAGCTCATCAGTCCTAAGTGGCACTCCCGTGATGAGGGTCACACCTTTGCCTTTTCTGCCTTTTGTCTGGCGGGCCACCCGCACCACACCGTCGCCTTTGACTTGCCCGGAGGTTGATTTTTGATCAGCCGTTTGGTCATTGCCATCACTGGACCAGACCAAACGTCCTGTATTCTTGTTCCTGGCCACAATCAAGCCTCTTTCGGATGGTTAAGCCTGTTGATTGGTTCAACTTTACGTTTGAAATAATGGAAGACAATCCATTGACCGCAAGGCTCCCATTTACTGGTGATCATTTCTTCAACAATGGCCCGACGGTGGGTGCCAGTGCGGCGCACATATTCCCAATGGAATCCTTCATTCAAATCCACGGGCCGTTTGCAAAACAGGGCAAGGGGGCCTACATCCACCAGTTCCCAGCCTTCTTTTCCTGCCCAACCAAGAGTTTCCATTTCATCAAAAGCAGTGGCTTTGAACGTGCGGTTGTGCCACTGAGTGGCCTCATGCCGGGAAGGATTATTTTCCGTAAATGCCGCCATTTTTTCTGCATAGGCCGCTGCAGGCCCAAAGGCCTCTTCAGTATCTTCGCCACTTTCATGCAGGTGGTTTTCCACTTCGGCAATAATTTCGCCGATACGTTTTTCACTGACTCCGCGGCATTGCAAATGGGCTGTCAATTCTCCGAGGTAGGTTTCCTTATTCATGGGATTGTCCTTTCGTGGGCAACATTCTGCTGATCATGATGGAAAAATCCTGCCAGTTATCAGCCTGCTGATTCAAGTAGGTGGTGCCAGATTCTGTAAGGGAATAGTATTTACGTCCGGGACCCTGGGTACCCTCGCGCCACTGGGTTTCCACAAAACCATTTTTCTCCAACCGGGCCAGCAGGGGATAGAGGGTTCCGCCCTTGATTTGCCCAAGACCGCTCTTGTTGAGTTGCTGGGCCAATTCATAACCGTAGCATTCGCCACTTTTGAGGGCGGCCAGCACGCAGAGATCAAGAATTCCCCGGAGCCATTGTGTGTGTCGTTCATTTTTCATGAAGTAGATAGTAACGCAATCTAGGTAGCGTGGCAACCTAAAAAAGAAAAAAGAAGGACCAGCCAAAAAATGGCTGGTCCCTGTGCACTGAAAATGACCCAAATGTTTAGCCCGTCAAAGCAGATCTGCCGCTAAACTGGCCAGCTCACTGCGTTCACTCTTGGCTAAAGTAATGTGTCCATGAATTGGCTGATCCTTAAACCGCTCAACAACATAGGTCAGGCCGTTGGACGACGCATCCAGATAAGGGTTGTCAATCTGGTAAGCATCTCCCGTCAAAATCACCTTGGCATCTTCACCGGCCCGGCTGACCACTGTTTTTACTTCGTGGGGAGTCAGGTTCTGGGCCTCGTCAATGATGATGAACAGTTTGGGCAGGCTGCGGCCACGGATATAGGTCACCGCTTCAGCTTCAACTACGCCGGTGTCGTACAGGTACTGCACCTTGTCGCTGGTGTTCTCCATTTTGGGA
>JAOZJV010000950.1 GCA_029935695.1 Candidatus Krumholzibacteriia bacterium
AGGCGTTTCTCAAACCTGGGCTGCAGATCGAACTTTGATCAATGCCACCGAAGGCGGCGCTCGCATTCATGGTTTCCAGGAAATGTCCCTGGCGGATGTTCTGCAGCAGTACTGCCTGGCTGAACTTCCTGCTGAAAAAATAATCCATGATGTCCTGGATAATGCCGAACCCCTTGACCGCAATATTCTGGCCCAGACAATAGAGAAAGAATTAGACTATATCGGACAAGCAGGGGATGTGGCTGCAAACACCGCTCAAAGAGCAGAAGAGGCGCTGGGCATGCTGGCCGCTGGAAATCTGGAGTCTGTGCAACCGGTTCTTGATGAGTTAGCCGCCCTGGAAAACCAACTGCAGGATGTGACGAAAAAAACCCGCCTGCTCAATACTCTGGTGGGGCACCGGGCCAATGAATTATCCATGGATTCGGCCGTGCCCCAGGAGAAGGTTGCTGCAACCATCTATTCTGTCAGCCAGAGCCAGAAAATCACTCATTTGGTGATGGAAGGGTCAGCCGATTTGTTGGGCCGATTCAAACCAGTGGTTGAAGCTTTGCGGGATCAAGGCTGAAAGAGGAGAAATTTTTGAGTTCAACTTTTTCCATCAGACAGCTTCGGCTCAATAATCACATTGTCGAAGCCATGAAATTGGCCAGTGAAGCCCTGGGTAAAACACCAGGTGACATGGAACTTATGGGTGAAACCATTCGGGTGTTCATTGTGGCCGGGCAGCCAGAAGCGGCCAGCAGTCTTTATCAGGTCTTTGCCGGGGCAAGCGGCAGCAACAATCTGGAGCCGGAAGCTCTGGTGCGCCTGGCAATGCTGTTGGATCGTGCCGACCTGATCGAAAACATGACGCCTCCGGAAGGCCCCTCCTGGTTGGTTGAATTGTTGATCGGGGGCAGCGATCCCGTCAGCAGCCTGGAGCCGCAAGCCATGGATATTTCCGTGGTCAATGGTCCGGCCATTTTCAATATTAAAGGGCTTTGTCCCCACTGTGCTCATTCTCTGGCAGTTCAGGTGAAAGTCAGCCTGCTGATTCACAAAACATGGATCTGCCCTGCCTGTTTTGGCAATGTCCTGCTGGATCACGAGGGCGCGCGCAGTATTATGAATGACACTTTTTCGGAAG
>JAOZJV010000022.1:0-5814 GCA_029935695.1 Candidatus Krumholzibacteriia bacterium
CGCCTGGGAATGGAGTGCGACATCTACATGGGCGAAGAAGATATGCGCCGGCAGATGCCCAATGTCACCCGCATCCGCCTGATGGGTGCCAGGGTGGTGCCTGCCACCAGCGGAGACAAAACTCTCACCGCGGCCGTGGACGAGGCCATCGGCGCGTGGGTTGCCGAGGCTGATACGGCCCATTATCTGCTGGGCTCCGCCGTAGGACCGCATCCTTATCCGCTCATTGTGCGCCATTTCCAGTCCATCATTGGCAAAGAGGCACGCAAACAGGTTCTGGATCAGTTTGGCCGTTTGCCCGATATGCTTACCGCCTGCGCGGGCGGTGGCAGCAACGCCATCGGCCTTTTCTTTCCCTTCCTGCTGGATGAGGAAGTGGCCATGGTGGGTGTCGAAGCCGCCGGTTCAGGTGTGGACAGCGATCGCCATGCCGCCACTCTGACCAAAGGGACACCCCAGGTTATTCACGGCATGAACACCTATTGCATTCCTGAAGGAGAAGTGACCGCCGGTGGAAACCATTGCATCGCCGCAGGTCTCGATTATCCGGGCATCGGGCCCGAGCACAGCTATCTCAAGGATGAAGGCCGGATCTCATATGAAGCCGTGACGGATTTGGAAGTGATGGCCGCGTTTGAAAATCTGTGCCATCTGGAGGGGATTATTCCTGCTCTGGAAAGCTCTCATGCTTTGGCGTACCTGGAGAAGTTGAAAGGGACTTTGGAGCCGGAAACTCTCATTATTCTCAATTTGTCAGGCCGGGGAGACAAGGATATGGATGAGTTCATTATTCGCCGGGGTCAGCGCGATGGGGGTGGTGATTCCCTGGTGGGGCCTTCGGGTGGGCTTTTTTGCTGATTGATTCCAGCGGGAAGGTTTGATTTTTTTCGATCGTGGGTAGGTGAATTGCGGACTGGGAGTAGGATCTTCAACTTTTACGAATAGATGTGAGTTGCATAAAACAAGGTCTTGTTTTATGCGGTTTTTGATTATGATAGGGTTACATTATGGGTATCAAATGGAGGAATGGAGGGCAAAAAGTTGATCTCCCGGGACCGTGGCCATATGTTGATTTACTGGTTGCTTGATCCTATCTTTCAGTATTCTCTGGAACCCAAAGACCGAACTATGGGTACCAGTGACGGACCGAAAATGCTATTTTGGTAAAAACACGGTGTTATCCGGAATATTCCGGCACATTCCCGCATGACGGAAAGTTGATAAAGATGGATCTGCTTCGCTTCCTGCCCGCCCGCATGGGTGTCTTCCTTGTCTTGCTGATGATTCTGGCCATGCCAAGCTTTGGCTCAGACAATGAACCCGCCGCCATGGGTCCCGCCGAAGAGGCCGCCGAGCCCCAACCTTTCAAGCCCAAGGAAATGACCGGAGATTTCAAATCTGCCCTCGTTATCGATGCCGACACGGGCCTGATCCTGGTGTCGACCAACTCCCAGGTCCGCCGCCAACCCGCGTCCATGCTGAAAATGATGACCGAGCTGATTGTGCTCGAACACATTGCCGATGGTGATATGAAAATGGAAGACATCGTCACCGTATCGGCCCGCAGCAGCAACATGGGTGGGTCCCAGGTTTACCTCAAACATGGCGAAACATTTTCAGTGGAAGAACTGCTCAGTGCCCTGGCCATCCATTCGGCCAACGACGCCGCCGTGGCTCTGGCTGAACATCTGGCCGGTAGCGTGGAGGCCTTTATTGATCTCATGAACATGCGGGCCCAGGATCTGGGCATGGTCAATAGTGAGTTCCACTCTGTTCATGGCCTGCCCGCCGGTTACAAACAGAGTCCTGATCTGACCACAGTCGAAGATCTGGCCATTCTGGGGCGGGAGTTGATCAAGCATCCTGAGGCTCTGCAGTGGTCCTCAACCAAGACGGCCCCTTTCCGGGATGGAAAATTCACCCTCTACAACCCCAACAAGCTGGTGGGAAAATTCCGTGGGCTGGATGGCCTCAAAACAGGCTTCACCGGGCCGGCCGGCTGGTGCGTAACGGCAACGGCAGTGCAAAAAGGCAAGCGGCTGATCTCAGTGGTCATGGGTTGCACCACCGACAAAGCCCGGGCCACCGAAACCACCCGTTTGCTGACCTACGGATTCAACGCCTACAAGCAGGTGAAAATTATTCCCACTGCCGGTGTGGTGCTTTCTGAGCCCTTGGGAGTCAAGGGTGGCAAGGTCAGCGAAACCACTATTAAATACGGCGAATCCCTGACGGTGATGGTTCCCCGGAACCGAGAGGACCATTTGGTTGTTGAAAACAGATTACCGGAAAAGGTGGAAGCGCCCCTTCCGGCGGGGGCGGAAGTGGGGCAGGCGGTAGTCCTGCTCGATGGAGTGGAATTGGGCCGTGTGACCCTGCTTTTGGCTGAAGAACTACCCAAAGGTAATTGGTGGAACCGGCTCATGAATAAAAAATGACAATTTAATGACAGTTTTGGATTCAATGGCTATTATTCCTTGGTCATTGGAACTTGAAAACCGAACCCGCCAGAAGGGGAACCTGCGGCGGACCAGGAGGAGCTATGAAGCAGCATCTTATCATGGTTGTGAGTCTGGCAGTGCTGGGCGGATTGTTATTAGGTATGGCCCCGGACGCTATGGCGGCTCATGAACTTGTTGGCGCCAGCAAGTGCAAAAGCTGCCACAAAAAAATCGGTAACCCTTATGCTTTGTGGCAGAAAACTGAACACGCCAAGGCATACGAAACCCTGGCCTCTCCTGAAGCCAAAAAAATCGCTGCCGACAAAGGCCTTGGCGATCCTCAGAAGGAAGAAGCCTGCCTGAAGTGCCACGTCACCCGTGTCTTCCTGGGCAACCCTGCCGTGAATGAAAAAGGCAAATACACCGATGCTGAAGGCGTTGGCTGTGAAGCATGTCACGGCCCCGGATCCGATTATAAAAAGAAGAAGATCATGAAGGATCACGACGCAGCCGTAGCCAATGGTTTGTTGCGTACTAAAACCGAAGAACATTGCACCCAGTGTCACAACGATGAAAGCCCCACTTTTGAGGCCTTCGATTTCGAAAAACAATGGGCTGAAATTGACCATCCCATCATTCCCAAAGAAAAAGCGGCAAAGTAAATTTCGTTGTCCGGATTTGGAATGGGGGTTCCGTTTTGTCAATGCTCAGTCCGAACCGGAAAATTTACGCAAAAAACCTCACTGCTATTGGGCAGTGGGGTTTTTTGTTGGTGATCACCGTGCTGGCCCTTGGTTGCTCTTCATCCGCAAACAAATATGCTTGTATTGATCCTGGTCCTTTTGTTTTTTCCGCCACCACCGATTCTCTGGGTATTGAAGCCTTTCAGGCTTTGCCCCAATCTGATCAGCAGTCTCGAAGAAATCTGGCCGACCAGTGGTTGGATCGCTTTGAAGATGAGAAACACCCCAGCGACAGAATTCGAGCTCTGGGAAACGCGGCAGGGCTGGCCCCGGATGATCCTTCCATCTGGTTGCAGCAGGCACATCTTTGGCGATGGCTGGGCGATTATCTGAAAACCGTGGAATGTCTGGAATCAGCAGCGGCAGCGGTTCGCAATTTTAACCCGAATGTTCATTCCTGGAGTAAAAGGGAAATGCAGCGGCGCACGGCAGTGGCCAGGGCCTGGCTGCACTATGACCGCGGCGAGTGGCAATTGGGTTTGGAGTGGGCCAGGGCTGCGCGTCAGGTTGCATCCAGCGATGCTTCGGTTCGTCTGATTTACGGCCTGCTGGCGGGCCACGCGGGCTTGCGATCCGAAGCCCAGGGACCCACTGACGATTTGGGGCGGGTGGATGAAGACTTTTCAGATATCAGTTGGACCAGGGCCTCCTACCGGGTTTCCACGGGTCAGTACCGGCAGGCATTCAATCTGATCATGGATCTGAATCCCAACCGTTCGCATAAGGCCGAATGCTGGCGGGAGATGGGTGAGATTGCCGAGTATCTGAGTGAATTTTCCCGCGCTGGCCGTTGGTATGAGGAATCTGTTTCCGCCTTGCCTTTCCGCAGCACCCATTGTTTGGTCAGTATAAAAAATTCCCGTCTCAAGCCCGGGTCCAAAGGAACCTGGCTGAAGGTCTGGCTGGCTTTTGACCGTTATTATGTCACCGGATCCTATTCTGCCTACACCAGCCTGGCCTTCAAGCGGTTCCAGGATGCCAAAAAGCCGGAAAACAAAGATTTTTGGGCTGGCCAGGTGGTCAATGCCACGGGTGTTCTGCTGCGGAAGAAAATGGATGAGCCCTGGGCCTACCGGGCCCGGGGGCTGGTCTTTGCTTCGGTTGGAAAATCTGATCGGGCTCGCAAGGACTTGAAAAGGGCTTCGAAAGAACTGGCAGAGCTGGGTCAAACGGATTTTGAGGTCGAGGCCACTTTGGGCCACCTCTATCTGGATAAGGAAAATCAGGTCAGGGCTCTGCAGCATTTGAATGCCGCGGCGCGTTTGGATCCTCATGCCGCTTCAGTGTGGCGGGATCTGGGCCTGGCCCTGATCATGTCCGGCCAACCCAAAGAAGCAGAAAGTGCGCTCACCCGAGCCCTGGACCTGGACCCTGATTCAGCGACTTCCTGGTACAACCGTGGTTTGCTCTATCTTCACCGGAGCGATTACACCCGGGCTACAGCGGATTTGGAAAAAGCAGCAGCTTTGGCACCTGACAACCAGGAAGTGATCAAGCTGTTGCAACAAGCCAAAGTGCTGGAGCGACAGAAAAGGCGATGATAGCAGTTGTTTTTCTGAACGGTTCAGCGGTATTCTATGTTTTGTCTTCATTCAACTTGTAGTGACAACCTTGGAGGTTGGGTAATGCGCAGAGTTTTTGCGGTTGGAATGGTTTTGGCTTTGGGTGTTGTGATGATGGCCGGACCCGCAGCAGCCCAGATGGGATTTGGAATCAAAGGTGGACTTAACTTCGCTGAATTCAGTGATATTGAAACCATTGATACTCTTGATGAACTTGAGACGGAATCCAAATCCGATTTTGTCGGCGGAGCCTATGTGAAATTTCCTCTTGGCCTTTTCCGGTTGCAAATCGAGGGTCTTTATTCCCGAAAGGGTGGCGCGGGGCAATACAATAACAATGGTCTGGGAACCGCGCCCTGGGAAACCCAGCTCACTTATGTGGAAATCCCTGTTTTGCTGAAATACGAGTTCCCCACTTCGGTGCTTAAGCCGTTTCTCTACGGTGGCGGTTCAGTGGCTTTTCTCATGGAGGCTGAAAAGCGCAACGAGACCATCGATTCTGATTGGGTTGATATCAAAGATGATCTCAATTCCACGGATTATGGCTTGGTGGTCGGTGCCGGTATCGAGTTGCTGGGCATTACGCTGGAAGGTCGATATACCCACGGCATGGCCGACACCGTCGATCAGAAATCCGGTGATTTGCAGGTTGACGAAGCCAAGAACAAAACCTGGTCCGTAATGGCCGGAATTGATTTTTTCTAGATTCTAATGGTATACAAGGCAGGGCGGCTTCAATGGAAGTCGTCCTGCTGAATGAAGGAGATTGTGAAAATGTTGAGGGGAAAAACCGGCAGCCTTCGGTATATCTGTCTGATAGCCATAAGCCTGCTGGCTGGGATGATCCCACCGTCGGTTCAGGCTGCTGATGACAAGGATGAACAGCGCCCAAAAATCGGCTTGGTTCTCGGTGGTGGGGGTGCCCGCGGCGCAGCTCATGTGGGTGTGCTGAAGGCCTTGAAAGAAATGAATATCCCCATCGATTATGTGACGGGCACCAGCATGGGCTCGGTGGTGGGCTCCCTTTACGCCATTGGTCTGGACCCCGATGAAATCGAAAAGATTTTG
>JAOZJV010000022.1:5824-14444 GCA_029935695.1 Candidatus Krumholzibacteriia bacterium
GGGACGATCTGTTTTCTGATCGGCCCAACCGACCGGAACGGATCTATCGCCGCAAAGAAGACGATTCAGCAGCATTTCTGCCGGTGGAGTGGGGCTGGAAAGGGCGGGTCGTTCTTTCCAGCGGAGTGATCGCCGGGCAGAAGCTGAGTTTTGCTTTCCGGGATGACTATCTGTATTTGGCCGGCCACGAAGGGTTCGACAACCTGGCTTATCCATTCAGGGCCGTGGCCACAGATTTGCAAACAGGTTTGATGTTCGTGCCCGACAAGGGCAATCTTCTGAAAATCGTGCGGGCGAGCATGAGTATTCCTGGTGTTTTTCCACCGGTAAAGTGGGAAGGCCGTACACTGGTCGATGGGTACCTGGCCCGGAATCTGCCGGTGGATATTTGCCGGGAAATGGGCGCCGATATCATCATTGCCGTGGATGTGGGATCCATTCCCGAAGAAACCAATCCTGATCATTTCCGGACCCTCGGCGGCATCAACATGCAGAAGGGCATTATCAATGGACGCCAGAATGTTGATCCCATGCTGGAATTGTCCGACATCATCATCCGGCCCATTCTGGATATTTCTTCACGGGATTTCAAGGATGTTGGTGAAACCATTGATCCGGGATACCAGGCCACCCAAACCGTGGCGGAACAATTGAAGAAGCTATCGGTGTCTCCCGAGGAATATGCTGTCCATCTGGAGAAACACGCTTACCCTGGATCACCCCAGCTGCTCATCACCGATATCGTGTTGCACAATAATACCCTGGTTCATGACCACGCCATTCTCAAGAACATCACTCAGCAACCAGGTGAGCTTCTGGACCTGGATCAGCTGAAATATGATTTGGCTGAAATCTATGATTTTGGAGTTTTTGAGCTGATCGATTTCAGTCTGGAGCAGGATGAAGATGACATCACCCTGATCATCACAGCAGAAGAGAAGTATTACGCTCCCGATATTCTGAATTTTGGTCTTTCTTATTATGGCGGGGCAGGAAACCAAAGCATCCTGGATGTTCGGGCCCGCTGGACTCACCTGGAAATGAACCGGTTCGGCGCCGAACAGCGCACGGACATTCAGCTGGGTCAAACAATTCTGTTGCGGTCGGAATATTATCAGCCCCTGACCTGGAACCGCATCCCGTTTTTTGCTCTTGCCGGTCGCTACAAGAATTCCATTTACCCCTGGTATTTCCAGATGAAACACTGGGGAGATTACAAGACTACGGAAATGTCCATCAGGCCGGACCTTGGTCTGCGTCTTGGGCATTGGGGAGAACTTCGGCTTGGGTTGGATTATGGTCATCTGAAGGCTTCTGACCGGACTGGTCTCAGCCTGGCCGAATTCGACGGACCGCGTGGTGGGTACCGGGCCACTCTGAAGTTCGACAAGGTTGATTTCCCTTTCCTTCCCCGCAAAGGATTTATGGGGCAAGTGCTTTATTTTGTCGGTCGTCCTGAGTTCGGTTCTGATTTAGAGTATGAACGGTTGAGTGGCCGGATTTCAGGGGCCCAAACCTGGGGAGGCAATACCTTCCATCTAACTTTTGAGGGCGGAACAAATTTCGGGACGACTTTGCCTGAATTTGACATGTTCACTCTGGGCGGTATGAACCGCCTGATGGGATACCAAAGAGACCAGTTGCGGGGACAACGGTATGCCTTGGGGCAGGCTCGCTGGTATCACCAGATCATGGGACAACCAAGCCCCTTCTCAACATCGTGGTATCTGGTGCTGCAGGGTGAAGCCGGCAATGCCTGGTATTTTCCCGAGGAAGCCGGATTGGAAAATCTGCACTATACCGGGTCGGTGGGTATTGTAGCCACAACCGTATTTGGTCCTTTGACGGTGGCCTATGGACGCTCTGACGATGGAAACGATTCGGCATACGTCACCCTCGGTGTTATGGCCGAACCACTGAAGTAGGGAGATTCGTTGAATCTTTTCGACATCATTTCATTTCTGATGGTTTTTGCCGCCCTGTTTGGTTACATCAACCACCGGTGGCTCAAACTGGAGCCCACCGTGGGCCTGTTGATGATCAGTCTGGCCAGCTCTCTGGGCATCATGCTGCTGCATTGGGTTTTTCCGAGCCTGACCATTGTCGAGCAGCTGCAAACCACTTTGGGTAATATTGATTTCAACCGTACACTCATGCACGGCATGCTGGGTTTTCTGCTGTTTGCCGGAGCCTTGCATGTGGATCTTGAATTCTTCATCAAGCGGAAACTGACCATTGCCTCTTTGGCCACTGTTGGTCTGCTTATGTCCACCTTCATGGTGGGATACCTCAGCTGGTGGCTGTTTCGGTTGCTTGGTTTCGAGGTGGGCTTTCTGCCCTGCCTGATTTTTGGTTCCCTGATTTCTCCCACCGACCCCATCGCGGTTATGGGCACATTGAAAACCATGAACGCCCCCAAAGATCTGGAGGCGAACATTGCGGGTGAGAGTTTGTTCAACGACGGCGTGGCCGTGGTGGTGTTCACCGCCTTGGTGGCCATGCTCGGAGTGGGCGCCGGCCACGGAGGCCACGGTGAAGCGCTTGGGGGAATGGACATCGCCATTTTCTTCCTGCGCGAAGCCGGGGGCGGCACCATTCTGGGGTTGATTGCCGGTTATGTGGCCTACCGCATGATGCTGAGCATCGACGACTACAAAGTGGAAGTGCTGATCACTCTGGCTCTGGTCATGGGCGCCTACAGCCTGGCCTGGAAACTGCACGTTTCCGGCCCCATCGCCATGGTGGTGGCTGGCATTCTCATCGGCAACCGGGGCCGGGCCCTTGCCATGAGTGATGAGGTGGCCGACTATCTGGAAAAATTCTGGGAATTGATCGATGAAATTCTCAACGCCCTGTTGTTCATGCTCATCGGCGTGGAAGTGCTGGTCATTGCCTTCAGCTGGAAGGGTTTGCTGGCGGGACTGATCGTCATCTTAATTGTTCTCATTTCACGATTTATCAGTGTATGGGTGCCTGTCAGCGTGATCGGACTGCGCAACCAGTTTCCCCGGGGGGTGACCCGGATTTTAACCTGGGCGGGCCTCCGCGGTGGCATCTCGGTGGCTTTGGCTCTGTCTCTGCCGCCTATTCCTGAAAAGAGTTTGATTCTTACCTGCACTTATATTGTTGTTTTGTTTAGTATTGTAGTGCAGGGAATGACCGTGAAAAAAGTTTTGCGGCGATACTTATAAACATCAGTTCGTTGGTTCAGGAAGGCTCCCAGTTCAGACATGAAATTTCAATGCGTTAACGACCTTGCCGCCTACTGGAATGCCATTGCGGAAGTCTCAGCGGAAGTCTCAGCGGAAGTCTCGGTAGGGATCTGTCCTGAGAACATGACCGGCGATCTGACCCTGAACTGCTTCCGTCTGGCCAAGCCCCTCAAGAGTAACCCCATGGCCGTGGCCAAGGACGCCGCCGAGTTTCTGGGCAATCATGCTGATGTCGCCGCCGTTGAAATCGTTAAGGCCTTTGTGAATTTCACCCTCACTGAAGAAGCTCTTTTTCGGGACACCATCGGCGTGCAGCAGGCCATGCTGGACCAGGCTTTGATTGCAGAAGCCGACCGCAAGCGCATTCTCATTGAATTCTCAGCTCCCAACACCAACAAGCCTCTGCACCTGGGGCACCTGCGCAACAATTCTCTGGGCATGGCTCTGGTGGATATCAGCAAACGGGTGGGGCATGATGTCATCCCCATCAACCTGGTGAATGACCGCGGAGTGCACATCTGCAAATCCATGTTGGCGTATCAGTTGTTCGGTGAAGGCCAAACTCCTGAATCAACGGGCATCAAGGGCGATCATCTGGTGGGCGATTTTTATATTAAATATGCCCAGGAATTTAAGCAGGAAGTGGCTGCTCTCAAAGAAGCCGAACCAGACCTGGCTGATAAAACCGAAGATGAACTTTTTCTGCAAACTGATCTGGGCAAAGCCACCCAGAAAATGCTCCAGGACTGGGAAGACAAAGACCCTGATGTGCGAGCCCTCTGGCAGACAATGAACGGCTGGGTACTGGATGGTTTCAAGCAGACCTACGACCGCATGGGCGTGACTTTTGACAAAACCTATTTCGAGTCGGACACCTACACTCTTGGCAAAGACATCATTGAAAAGGGTTTGGCCAAAGGCGTTTTTTACAAACGTGAAGACGGCGCCACCGAGATTGATCTGAGCGCAAAAAAACTGGATAAGAAAGTTGTCCTGCGCAGCGACGGCACCAGTGTTTACATCACCCAGGATATTGGCACCACCCAGCTCAAGGCCGATGATTTTTCTCCCGACGGCATGGTCTGGGTTGTGGGCAACGAGCAGATCTATCACTTCAATGTTCTGTTCGCCATTTGCAGGGAGCTGGGTTACGAGTGGTCCGATGATCTCTTTCACCTGGCCTACGGCATGGTCAATTTGCCCCACGGCCGCATGAAGTCCCGTGAAGGCACGGTGGTGGATGCGGACCAGCTCTTTGATGAGATGCATGAGCTGGCCAAGGCCGCCATTTTAGAGCGGGTGGGCGATGATGTACCGGATGATCTGGAGCACCGTGCTGAAGTGATCGGTTTGGGCGCCGTGAAATTCATGCTGCTGAAGGTTGGGCCCAAAACAACCATGAAGTTTGATCCCGAGGCGGCTATTAAGTTTGAGGGCGATACCTGCGCTCTGGTTCAATATACCTATGCCCGCATTGCTTCCATTAAACGGAAATCAGCAGAAAAGGACATGACTGCTGCCGTCGACTGGACTCTTCTGACTCATCCCAAAGAACGCGTGCTTGCTCTGGCCTGCGCCGATTATGGTAATGTGATGAAAAAGGCTGCTGCCGATCACGATCCCAGTGGTTTGTGCACTTATTTGGTGGAATTGGCCAAGGCTTTCAACAGCTTTTACCGTGATTGTCCGGTGATGAAGGATGGTGTGCCGCCTGCTTTGCGCCGGTCGCGTTTGGAGCTTATTGAGCGTGTGCAGGTGGTTATTGGGGATGGGTTGAAGGCGCTTACTATTGAGACTTTGGAGAGTATGTAGGTCCGGTAGCGTCTCTTAAAATAGGAACAGTACATTCTCTGCGGAACAATTAATACCGCAAAGTCCACCGCAACTTAACCGCCAAATGATCCTCCACACTCCGGACCAATCCCCAGTCATCATCCGGCCCCGCCGGCCTTTTCATCCCGGAGCCCCAAACCAAAAACAAATCATTCCCCGGCTCAATCGTCCAGCGCAACCGCATGTTAATCCCCACATCACGCGCCTCGGAATCATACTGTGTATCGGTCGAAAAAATCAAATCAGGACTGAAAGCATAAACGGCCCGCAAGTGATACAACCGCTGAATGAAGTCACCTTCCGGCAAGTACCCAAAATCATTTTCAGCCACCAGATTCAAATGCAAATGCCCGCCACCGGAAGCAAAATTTATCCCTGCTTCCCACTGGGTCAGCGTTCCGGTGAAAAACTCTCCGAACCAAACAGAAGAACTGACACTGACGGGTCGGTGCTCCGAAGTTTCCACCTCAACCCGGAACCGATCGAATTGGTATTCACCCGCGGGAATGACCACACCGTCGGCAATTTCAAAAGGTTCTTCCAGCCACTCGAATTCAGGAACATAGTTGGCTTCCAAATGCTCCCCGGATTCGGTGCGGGCGTTGAACGGAGCAGTGAAAACCCGCCAGGACTGAACATTGCCGTTTAAGTCGTAAACCACCCGGGGATACAACTCGAACTTGAATTGCCGCACCCAGTCAAACAGGCCGGTTTCGGGTCTGGGCATATAAGAAGCACCACCGGTGACCCAACGGGTTCCTGGTCTGGGTAAAAAGCCCATAGCCGGGTCCAGACCCTCCCCAAATTCCTTATAGATAAAAGCCACATCCCAAAGATCGTTGGGATAATCGACCTTCAGGCCCCAGCCATTGCTTCGTCCTGAAGGCACATCGCCGCTGCTGCCGGCCACCCACGCGCCCACAGAAAAATTCTTGTCCCCGCCCAGGGTAGAAGTCTGCCAGATGGCGTCCGCACCCATCAGGGTATTGTTGGAAACACCATCGGGATCACCATCGGTGATGATGGTGCCCACAGTCAGATGAGAGTCCACATCGTAGGTGATGCGCCCGACAAAAAGGTTTGTTTGGTCGACCGCTTCTGTTTGACCCGTTCGAGTGCCCAATAATCCGATACCCCAGCGGCCGTACCGGCCCAGAATTTTTCCTCCCAGCTCCAGAGGCACTTGCTCGCCCTGGTACAATCCGATCCGGCGGGAAAAGAAAGGGATGAAATCATATCCCAATCCCGAGCCGAATTGGAATTGGTCGGAACCTTCCAGAAAAAAGGCTCTCTTTTCGGGAAAGAAAAGAGGGAAGCGGGTCAGGTTTATTTGCCGGGCGTCTACTTCGGTTTCGGCAAAATCGGTGTTGACGGTGGCCACGGCGCTTAACTCGGAGGTGATGTTCCAGGTGGCGTCCCCACCGATGTCACCAGTGGTGGTGTGCTCTTCGGCGCCTTCGTCCTTGTCCGCGTGGACAATACCGTATGGACTGATGGAAATACCCAGGCCCTGCTTCAGATCACCCACACCGGTGATGGCCCCGGCCCGCCGCAAATCTACCAGCTGGGCGTTGCGGGAGCTGTCAGCCCAGCGCAGGGTCACTCGGTCTCTGGCTACGAACCGTTCAAGATTCAATCCCCAGCGATCGATGCCCGCGGGAAAACGCAACGTCTGGGCGGGGATGTGGATTTCGGCTGTCCAGCCCTCTGCTGTGCGGGCGGTGGCCGCATCCCAGATGCCGTCCCAGTCGAGAGAGATACTTTCAGGTCCGTCGATCAGGCCATCGACCCGGGCTCCGGCGGCATTGATTTGGAAATAGTAACCACGCCGCTGATCACCGAAAGGATCCAGCACCATGGCCACACTGTCATCCCCATCAAGTTCCCCATCGCGCTCCATGGTGTGCACGGAAATTTTCGACGGGTCCGGGTCGTGGCAGATGAATCCAAAAGTGATGCCTGTCTCTTCTACCAGAATTAGAATTTCGGTAGTGAATGGTGTTGGCTCGCCGGGGTGTGGGTCTTGTTGGACAAGATTGGGGATTTGGGATGCATGCTGCCACGCGTTTTCATGAAGGTTTCCGTCGATGGTGAGGCTTTGGTCTGATAGGGGAACTTCCACATCCTCAACAGCGTGGGCTGAGCCGGGTAGGGCGAAGTTCAGGACAACCAGTGCTATGCATACCAAACGGCTGATGATCATTGACTCAATTTCCTTGGCTGAAGTAGTGCAGGTCACAGAGGCCATCCTCAATACCAGATTTGTGCTCCCTGGGCCCAGGTAAAGATTCGCTCATTCTTTTTTCACCATGGATATCTGTTTCCCCATTCTTGATCTGGAAAGAATAATCTCTTGCAGGAGAGGATTATATCCATATTTGTGAATTTTTCAACTCAACTGGCCTCATCTTCCGATCAACACAAAAAAAGCGCCGCCCGAGAAATCGAGCGGCGCTAATATTTCAGCAAGTCTTATTTTTTATTCCGAGGGAACCCACGCACTGAAGGCACCTCCAGCGGCTCATCCTTGATCTGCTGCAACAGAACTTCCACAGCCTTCTCCAGCTGTGGGTCCCGCCCGGCAACCTCTTCATGAGGCAGGTTGTCCAGAGGAATCGTCGGATCAACACCGTAGTTTTCCACGTCCCAGTTGCCCGCCGTGTCGAAGAGACCAAACTCGGGGAAGGTGACGCTGCCGCCATCCATCAGGCCGATGCCACGGCTGACGCCAACAAGTCCACCCCAGGTGCGGGTGCCAATGACAGGGCCCAACTCATAGAACTTGAAGTAATATGGCAGGGCGTCGCCACCACTGCCGGCGTACCCATTGCTGATCATGGCCATGTGACCCAGGAAGGCCGTGCCCGGTGTGCGCCAGTCCTGGCCGTAACGGGGTTTCCACAGATTGACCAGTTTCTGGCGCAGGGTATTCATGAAAAATTCGGGGATGAACCCACCGCCGTTGAACCGCTCGTCAATAATCAGACCGTCTTTGCGCAGGTTCGGGTAATACCCTTTGGCAAAACCTTCCTGGCCTTCGATGGCAGTGTTGGGCAGATGCAGGTAGCCGATTTTTCCATCCGAAAGTTCGTCCACCAGACGCCGGTTCTTTTGCACCCAGGCTTCATACCGCAGGCTGCCATCATTGGCGATGGGCACGATGGTAATCTCGCGGGTGTCGTCGTTGTCTTTGGGACCGGGCCCAATCTTCAAAACAACCTGCTTGCCAACCTTGTTTTCCAACAGGCTGTACGGGTTGGTGTCCAGGCGCAGATCAACACCGTCGATGGACAGAATGTAGTCGTCGCTGCCCACTTCCAGGCCTGGGCCGTGCAGCGGAGTGGGCACGGATGAATCCCAATTGCGATCGCGGTATATGCGGCCAAAGCGATAGCGGTCGCTTTCCCGGTCCACTGTGAAATCGCATCCGAGCAGGCCGGTGCCCACGCGTTTGGGTCGGGGCATGTCGCCGGGCCGCACATAACTGTGCGAGCTGTTCAATTCGCCAATCAACTCACCAAGGATGAACGAAAAATCTGCTCCGTGGGCCACATAGGGCACCAGTTGGGCATAAC
>JAOZJV010000438.1 GCA_029935695.1 Candidatus Krumholzibacteriia bacterium
GACTTCTTCTACAGCACGAAGGGTTTCCTGATTTGGTGATTCAAGAACGGCCATGCGGTGGGCTACATTTCCCTGCAATTCAGCCGGCAGTAATTCAAGAATAGGACCGCTGTTGCGAGGGTCCATGTGAGCCAGCACCACAGCGATCGTCTGGGGATGTTCATTTTTGATGTAGTTTGAAATAGTGACAGGATCCACCGATTTCAAATGTTCGAAGCTTTTGATCTCGTTAAAGGCCGTGGCACGCTCCAGCATCGAATTGGCCAGGCGGGTGCCGAATCCGGCCTCCAAAATATGCTTGGCTGTATCCTTGCCGCCGAATGCGAGTCCGGAAATTTGACTGCTGATGGCGATGAATTCTTTGAGAATTTCCCGTTTTTCAGCATAAGTGACATGCCCAATACTGCTGATGGTGGAAGTGAGTGTCTCAATCATTTCATCGGGCAGTTTTGACATGACCTGGCCGGCAGCCTCGGAGCCGAGAGCCATCAAAAAGACAGAAGCCTTGCGGAGTGAATTTTCGGACAAAACTATTCTCCTGCTTTGGCGCCAACAGCCGGCCCAAGATTGATTTCATTGATCCATGATTGAATGACTTCTGCCACACGCTCAGGATTTTCGGAAGCGTACTCCTGGATGTCGTCCATGATTTGATCGTCTATATCAGGAATCCCGTCGAAAGATTCCTCATCCACCGCTGCACCCACAGCGCTGCTTGTGGCGGAAAATCCTCCAGGTTGCATGGCCGTGGCCAGCACGCTGCCGAGATTCTTTTTGAGAGTCATGGCCAGCACACCGAAAAGAATGATAAGCACAAGCTTGCCACCGTACTGGGTGACCATGCCAATCCAGTCGGGGGCCAGTGCGTTGCCACTGATTTCATCTGAAACCTGGAAGGGCATGTTCACAAATTCAATTTGATCACCGCGGATGGTGTTCAGGCCCACAGCAGCCGAGACGATGCGCCGCAACTGACCAATCTCATTTTCCGAAAGAGGGACATACACCGGATCGGCACCATCAGCACCGGGTTCGTAATGCCCATCAACGGTGACCGATACGATGAGCTGGGTCACTTTTCCAACTTCGGAAATAACATGCTCCAGGGTTTTGTTAATTTCGTTATTTGTCAGACTGTTTTCTTCAGTGCTGCCGGTTTCGGCATTGAGCGATTCGGTGCGTTCTTCACTGCGAACAACCACGGCGGCGGGGTCAAATATTTCCCGTTCGCTTTCCACTTTTTCAAAGTTCATGGTGGCGTTGACTTCCACAATGGACTTTCCATAACCGAGAACCTTGTCCAGCATTCCTTCGGCTTTGGCCTTGAGTTCAGTTTCGACTTCCTGGCGCAGGGCCAGTTGGGTTCCGGTGCGCCCCACATCATTGTCGGTTGAACTTGGTGTCAGGTCGCGACCACTGGTGTCGTGAACCCGGACGTTATCAGAGTTAAGGTTCTCCACACTGAATGCGACCAGGCTTTGGATGCCGGCAACTTGACTGGCGTCAAACCGAACACCGCGGCCCATAGTCAGAACTACAGAAGCCGTGGCGCCGGATGTGCCTTTGTTGAAAATGGAAGGCTTGGGCATGACCAGGTGAACCCGGGCCGATTGAATTCCATCGATGACTTCGATAGTCCTGGTAAGTTCGCCTTCGACAGCCCGTTTGAATTGCACGTTCTGCAGAAATTCGGTCAGGCCGTATTGTTTGCCGTCAAAAATATCCAACCCTACAGTGCTGTTGGTGATGACACCTTTATTATGCAAGTCGATGCGCAACTTCAGCATTTCATTTTCAGGAACCTTGATGGTGGTTCCACCGTCAGTCAGCTCATATTTGACATTCAGTTTGTCCAATTGCTGGATGGAGGCCCCAGCATCTCCGTTGGAAAGATTGGTGAACAGGATCACCATTTCGTCTTTTTGCAACCAGGTGGAAAAAACAACCATGGAAATAATGCTGGCCGTGGTGACGGCACCGAGCATGACCTTCTGATTGAAAGACAGATGCCCGATACGGCTTTTCAGGTTGTCGATTAAGTTCTTGAGTCCGTCCACGCTGTTACCTCAGATCCTTCCTCGGAGTAATCATTACATTTGCATCCGCATGATTTCCTGATAGCTCTCTAAAAGCTTGTTCCTGACTTCCAATAGCAAATCGAAGGCCAAGGACGCCTCTTTGGCAGCGATCATGACATCGTGAACTTCAGTGACTTCGCCTGAAACCATGCCTTCGACCATCTCACCGGTCTCTGCTTTGAGGTTGTCAACCTCCTGGATGGCATTTTGGAGTTGCTTAGCAAAGTTTGGAGCAGGCGTTCCGGTGGCCTGGCCAACCCCGTAAGCGGAACGCGGATCGATAGATCCCAGTGATTTGATGCTGCCGATACTCATTATTCTTCCATCTCCTGGCTAAAAGCCTGTCAGATTTTCAAAGCCTGGTTGAACATTTCCTTGGCCGTCTGGACAGAGCTGATATTTGCTTCGTAGGCCCTGCTGGCGCTGATCATATCCACCATTTCAGTAATGGGGTTGACATTGGGCATCATGACGTATCCTTCAGCGTCCGCATCGGGGTGTCCTGGATCATAAATTACCCGGAAATCAGATGCATCATCCGACAAAGCCACGTCGCTGCTGATGCCGCCATTTTCGGTGCTGTGAACCCTGGACCGAAGGCCTGACATGTGCCCATTATTGGTAGTAGAAAGTCCATTCCCACCACCGGAAGTAGACAGTTTCATCCGGCTCTGACTGACTTTGTCACCCAAAACCTGTTCGAAGATGGCCCGTTGCCGGCGATACGGAGTACCATCGGCAGTGCGAGTGGTCTCGGCGTTGGCCAGGTTGCGGGCCACAACATCCATTTTGGTTCGCTGGCCCCTGAGGCCTGAGGCGCTTGTTTTTATGGCTCCAAATAATCCGCTGCTCATGGTCTTTCTCCTTTATCTCAGTCTTTAAGTCACACGGCCGCTGATGGCCTTTTTGAGGCCTGCGTATTTCATGCTCAACAGGCGTGTTGCCAACCGGTAACTGAGATCCGTTGTGGCCAGTTCGGTCATTTCCTGATCGATGTCCACATTGTTGACGCCGTTGTCGAAATTGGATTTGGTTTCCAACAGTTCTTCCTGAGCCGACCCGATATCACGTCTTCCCAGGCTGAGATGACTGGAATGGGTTTTTTGCCCCCGGAGCCGGTTATTGGCTCCGTTGATCAAGTCTTCAAATTTCAGCTCCCGGGCGCGGTACCCATCGGTTTGCACATTGCTGATGTTTTCAGCCGTGACCTGGTGCCGTTTTGAATAAACCCCCACTGCCTTCTTCAAGGAGTTTAAGTGGTCATTTTGAAATAATCCTGTCTTGATCATGATCTTATCCCGGAATTTCCACACCCTGATCGGTGTAGAGGTTCAATTTGTTACGAAGAGTGCGAACGCTGATGCCAAGCTCCATGGCCGCCACGGTGCGATTGCCCTTGGTTCTGGTCAATTTACGGAGAATCAACTCGCGTTCCATGTCACGCAAAGTCATGTCCGTGTCCAGGCTTGCCGTTTCATCCGAGGTATTCATTTCATCCGAAAGGCCAAAACTTTCCTCGGTGATTTCCGGATTGGTGTTAAGGATGACTGCCCGTTCGATGACATTCTGAAGTTGGCGCACATTGCCGG